>JAUWAH010000439.1 GCA_030602145.1 Desulfobulbus sp. | reverse complement strand
TCAATCTCGTGGAGAATTACCGAGGACGCGACCAGTTCCTCCCGCCGTACGATCTTGAACATGGTTACTCCTGTTTTTTATTTTTCTTGGTCAAAAAGACAGTTGCGAAGAACCTCTAATAACGCGTAAAATCAAGACGTTGTCCAGCGAGGAGCTTGCAGCTCAACTGGCTGATTTTGCGAAGTGACAGACGGTGCGACGCCACACCCTTATAACACAAAGACTTGGTAAAGCAAGTGTTTGTAGGCCCATCTTCATACCACGCTTTGGCCGAATTTGTGTCAGTGGTGAGTTTCTCTGGTGACAACGATTGCTCTGTGGTAAGCAATCACGCGTATGATGAAAGTATCTTTCAACAACTTGGCCGCAAAGCCCCTGAACCGGGAGTGTTTGACCATCATGAAACGTTGCCTTGTCTCCTTGTTACTCTTCCTGCTCATGACACCCTCCGCCTGGGCGGCCGCACGCGCACCGGTGCAGTCCCTTGCCCAGGATCCCTATGCTTCCGCCCTGTTGGTCGAAGCCGACAGCGGCAAGGTACTGTTCGAGGCCAACGGCGATGCCAAGGTCTATCCGGCCAGCGTACTCAAGCTGATGGTCCTGTACGTTATCCTGGAACGTATCGATCAGGGCGCCCTGCGGCTGGATGAGATGGTGCAGGTGACCAGGGAGGCGGCCAAGACCGGCGGCTCCCAGGTCTATCTCGATCCCAGGGAACAGTTTCCGGTTGAGGAGTTGCTCTATGCACTGATGGTGCAGTCGGCCAATGACGCCGCCGTTGCCCTGGCCACCCATGTTGCCGGTTCCAAGGAGGGGTTCGTGGCCCTGATGAATCAGAGGGCCCAGACGATTGGCATGAAAAACTCCACCTTCCATTCCGTCCATGGACTGCCTCCCTCAGAGGGTCAGCAGCCCGATGTGACCACGGCTCGCGACATGGTGCTGCTGTGCCGGGCCCTGGCCAAACGTCCCGACGCGCTGCAATATACTTCCACCCAGTCCAGGGGGTTTCGGGACAACAAGTTCATGATGCACAATCACAACAAACTGTTGGGGCAGGTGAATGGTTGCGACGGGTTCAAGACCGGGTACTACCAGGCTGCCGGCTTTTCCATCGCCGCCACGGCGATACGGGGCGGAGTGCGGATGATCGCCGTGGTCATGGGCAGCAAGGACCGCAAGGTGCGTGACGCCAAGACCATCGAGTTGCTTAACAAGGGCTTTACGATGATTCCGCCCAAACCGGAACTGGCCGGTGCCGCTCCTAAACCATCACCCGCCCAGGCCAGTCCGACCGCCAATCCCGCCACCTTCGCCACTCCTCCCCCATCCGTCGTTGCTCCTGCCGCAACGGTGGCATCCGGCGAACAACAGGGCGGCGAACCTGCCTCGACCTCCCCTTCCGGCGATCGGGGCTGGGGGACCTTCTTCATCGGTCTCGGGGTCGGTTTTCTGCTCTTCCTGGGTTTGTTCGCCGCCGCCGTGGTGGTGATGAAGCGACGAACCGGCAACGTCCGGTCCAAGTATCGCCACCGCGACTGACTGGAGCACCTCGCCGATTGATTCCGGCCCTTGTCTCCTCCACCGGGAGACAAGGGCTTTTTTTATGCGTCAGGTCGAACAGTAAAAGAGCGTGGTTGCGCCTGACGCATGTACGGATGCTGCTTATGGTATGGAAAAAGATAATCTTTCCCATCAACAGAAGGTTTGGAGGTGTTTTATGTTTCCTTTTCGAACAATCTCTCGTTTTTTCCTGTGCATGGCAGCGGGGATGGCATTGAGCGCCGGTCATCGGCAGGCTGGACTTGCCCGTGCCGAGCAAGGCGGATCGCAGGGAGAAGTGGTGCAGGAGAGGGCCATGTTCGCCGGCGGCTGTTTCTGGTGCATGGAATCGCCCTTTGAGCGGCTGGACGGTGTCCTGTCGGTGGAATCGGGTTATGCCGGCGGTACCACCGCCAACCCGACCTATGAGGATTACGCCGCCGGTGGCCACATCGAGGTGATCGAGGTGGTCTACGATCCCCGTCGGGTTACCTACAAGCAACTCCTCGACACCTACTGGCGACAGGTCGATCCCACCGACAGCGGCGGCCAGTTCGTCGATCGCGGCCATTCCTATACCACTGCCATCTTTTATTTCAACGAACAGCAGCGTCTCGAGGCCGAGGAGTCGAAGAAAGCCCTGGCGGCAAGCGGTCTGTTCAAAAAACCCCTGGTCACGCCGATCCTGCCGGCCGCCACTTTCCACCGGGCCGAGGAGTATCACCAGGATTACTTCAAGAAAAATCCGCTGCGCTATGCCATGTATCGCAAAGGCTCCGGCCGGGATGCCTTTCTGGAGAAAATCTGGAAGGAGAGCCAAGCGGGCAATACGGCAAAATTCGGCAATCTCAAGGACCGACTGACCCCCATGCAGTACGAAGTGACCCAGAACGACGGCACCGAACCGCCATTCAACAACGCCTACTGGGATAACAAACGCGAAGGGGTCTATGTGGATGTGGTTTCCGGCGAGCCCCTGTTCGCCTCCACCGACAAGTTCGATTCCGGAACCGGCTGGCCCAGCTTCACCAGGCCGCTGATTGCCGACAACATCGTCGAGAAGTCGGATTGGAGCCTGTTCATGCGGCGCACCGAGGTCCGCAGCAAGGGTGGCGATTCCCATCTGGGCCATGTGTTCAATGATGGCCCGCCGCCCACCGGACTGCGCTACTGCATCAACTCCGCCGCCCTGCGCTTTGTGCCCAAGGATCAGTTGGAGGCCGAAGGGCTGGGACAATTCCGCCGCCTCTTTGAACCCTGAAAGGCGAGCCCGGCGG
>JAUWAH010000196.1 GCA_030602145.1 Desulfobulbus sp. | reverse complement strand
GAGGGGCTGCGCGGCCGGGCCTGTTTCGATGCCCGTTGGCCCAGGCCGCAGGGGAAGAACCTGGAGGGGTATGCCTTGTACGATGCCTCGCTGCATGCGGCGGCTGACCGGGTCAGGGCCAGCGGCCTGATGGAAGAGGTGCGGCTCGACGACCGCAGCGAACTGTTTCAGCCGGGCGACTGTCCGCAGACCGCACTGTACAGCGGCTGGTACAGTTTAGCTCGCTACATCGACGCCTTCGAATGGGCGCGTGGCGCCGTCGGCTTCCACATTGCCAGCGCCGAATGCGCGACCCTGAAGAAAAAGGAATCACAGGTCTGGTGCAAGCGGATGCTGGAGAAGGGTGTTGCCGCCGTCATCGGTCCGGTCCATGAACCCTATGTGCAGGGCTTCCCGCTGCCCGAGTTCTTTTTTGCCACCCTGACCCGGGGGCGCCTCCAACTGGGGGAAGCCTATCTGCAGAGCCTTCCCTACCTTTCCTGGCAGATGGTGCTGATCGGCGACCCGCTCTACCGGCCCTTTGGCACCGGAAGGTGAGTCGGCCGCAACCCTTGGCCGGACCTGGTCACCGAACGATGTTTTCCCTTGGGCAAAAAAAGCCGCTCTGGTAGATAAGAACCTTTTCCCGCTTCCTTCTCCCGCCGGACCATCATGGAGACATCCTTCGCCCGCCAGCTCTTCTCGCCCCGCATGCTGGTGGCCTTTGTCATGGGGTTTGCCTGCGGCGTACCCCTGCTGCTGACCTCCACCGTGCTCCAGGCCTGGATGACCGAAGAGGGGGTCGACCTGGCCACCATCGGCCTGTTCTCCCTGGTCGGCCTGCCCTATACCCTCAAGTTCCTCTGGGCGCCGGTTTTTGATCGGTTCACCCTGCCGCTGCTCGGCCGCCGTCGGGGTTGGCTGTTGCTGATGCAGGCTGCCCTGATCCTGGCCCTGATCGGTCTGGGCCTCACCGATCCGGGACGGTCGCCCCTGCTGGTGGCCCTGGCCGCCTGCCTGGTCACCTTCTTTTCGGCTTCCCAGGACATCGTTGTCGATGCGTACCGGCGAGAGGATCTGAGCGACAAACAACTGGGGCTGGGCAGCTCGCTCTATGTCAACGGCTATCGGGTCGGCATGCTGCTGGCCGGCAGCGGCGGGTTGATCCTGGCCGATCACTTCTCCTTTTTCCAGGTCTACCTGTTCATGGCGGCCTCCATGCTCATCGGGGTCGTCGTCACCCTGGCCAGTGTCGAGCCTCCCCCTGTCAAAGGGACGCCCCGAACCTTCCGCGAGGCGATTGTCGAGCCGTTTGTCGAGTATTTCCAGCGTGATCAGGCCCTGTGGCTGCTGCTCTTCATCCTGCTCTACAAGATCGGCGACCAGATGGCCGCTACCCTGACCACGCCCTTTTATCTGGCACTCGGCTTCAGCAAGACCGAGATCGGCGCCGTGGCCAAGCTGTTCGGTTTCTGGTCGACCATCGCCGGCGGCCTGGTGGGCGGCGTTGTTCTGCTGCGCATCGGCATCATTCGCAGTCTGTGGCTGTTCGGTATCCTGCAGGCGGTATCCATCCTCAGTTTCACCGCCCTGGCCCTGGTCGGTCACTCCCTTGCCGGCCTGATCGTCGCCATCATTCTGGAGCAGGCGACCAGCGGCATGGGAACCAGCGCCTATGTGGCCTACATGGCCTCGCTGACCAACAAACGGTTTACCGCCACCCAGTATGCGCTGTTGTCGAGCTGCATGGGCGTTCCCCGGGTGATCATCGCCGCCCCGGCCGGCTGGCTGGCCGAATGGGTCGGCTGGCCGCTCTTTTTCCTCGCCTGCGCGCTGGCGGCGATTCCCGGCCTGCTCCTTCTGCCCTTGGTTGCCAGGCAATACCACCGGAGTGCACAATAAGGTTTTGTGTTTTCCCCACTTGTAGTACATTATCGGCAAACAATCCCTTATCTGACCATCCCATCGGAACCGCTGATGTCACTTCGCATTCACAACACCCTGACCCGACAAAAGGAACCGCTCAAACCCATCGAGCCGAACCACGTCAAACTCTATGTCTGCGGCATCACCTCCTACGACTACTGCCACATCGGCCATGCCCGCTCCGCCCTGGTGTTCGACATGGTGGTCCGCTATCTGCGGTATCGGGGCTACAAGGTCACCTTCGTTCGTAATTTTACAGATATCGATGATAAGATCATCCAGCGGGCCGGCGAGCAGGGCATCGACAGCGCCACCCTGGCCCTGCGCTTCATCGACGAGTTCTATACCGACATGGACGCGCTTGGCACCCTGCGGCCGGACATCGAGCCCAAGGCCACCGAACATGTCGCCGAGATGATTGCCCTGGTCGAGGAATTGGTCGCCAAGGGGATGGCCTATGCCGTCGACGGCGATGTCTATTTCCGGGTGAACCGGTTCGACGGCTATGGCCAACTGTCCGGCCGCGACCTGGAAGACATGCAGGCCGGCGCCCGGGTGGAGGTCAACGAGAAGAAAGAGCATCCCATGGACTTTGTCCTCTGGAAAGGGGCCAAGCCCGGCGAGCCGAAATGGCCCAGCCCCTGGGGAGACGGCCGGCCAGGCTGGCACATCGAATGCTCGGCCATGAGCCGAAAGTATCTGGGGGAAACCTTCGATATCCACGGCGGCGGCAAGGATCTGGTCTTTCCCCACCATGAGAACGAAATCGCCCAGAGCTGCGGCGCCTCCGGCAAGCCGTTTGCCAACCTGTGGATGCACCACGGCTTCGTCACCATCAAGGACGAGAAGATGTCGAAATCGCTCGGCAATTTCCTGACCATCCGCGATGTGCTCAAGGTCTACGAGTCGGAGGTCTTGCGGCTGTTCATCTTTTCGACCCACTACCGCAATCCGCTCGATTTCACCGAAACCGCCCTCCAGGATGCCCGCACCGGGCTGGAACGGATGTACGAGTGCCTGGCCCATATTGACCGCTTGGAAGACGGCGATCCGAATGGCGCTGTCCGGATCGCGGAAAAGGATCGCAACGGGCTGGAGACGCTGTCGGCACGATTCTGCGAGGCCATGGACAATGATTTCAACACCGCCCAGGGCGTGGCCCACCTCTTTGAGGCCGTCAAAACCTGCAACAAGGTCCTCCGTGGCCTGGCCGATCCGCCCGCTGCCGAGGATGTCCGGGTGCTGCGCACGGCGGCGTCCACATTCCGCGATCTGGCCGGGGTGCTCGGTCTGGTGCAGCGTGACCCGGCCGCGGTGGTGGCCGAGAACCGGGCCAGGGAACTGGCCGGGATTGATCTGGATGAAGAGGAGATTAAACGGTTGATCGTCAAACGCAACCAGGCGCGGGCAGCCAAGGACTGGAAGGCTTCCGACGAGGTGCGCGATCATCTGCTGGCGCACCGCATCGTCCTCAAGGACAGCCCGGAAGGGACGACCTGGGAAGTGAAGAGAGAATAGCGGTTTCCGTCCGGAGCCGCATGGACAGGGGAGGACAGCCATGAGCCGCGCACCGGCCGTTGCCGATCGTTTTTATCCCGGAGATCCCGAGCACCTGCGTGCCGCCATGAAGATGTTCGTGCCGGAGATGGCCGAGGCGGACAAACAGGCCGCCATGGCGGTGGTCATGCCGCATGCCGGCTATGTCTACTCCGGGGCAACCGCCGGAGCGACCATCGCCCGGGTTCGAGTGCCGGAAACGGTGCTGATCCTGGGGCCCAACCATCGCGGCCGGGGTGCCGACCTGGCTCTGGGCACCGAGGATTGGCGGATGCCCCTGGGTACGGTCCCGATCGACCGCCGCTTGGCCGATGCCATCCTCAGCCGTTCGACCTTGATCGAGGAGGATTCGGAAGCCCATCGGCTGGAGCATTCCCTGGAGGTCCAGGTGCCCTTCCTGCAGCAGGTCCAGCCCGGCCTCATGATCGTGCCGCTGGTGGTTGCCCAGACACCCTACGATCACTGCCGTACCGTGGCTCGGGATTTGGCGGAGGCCATTCGCGGCCATGGACGGCCGGTTCTAATCGTCGCTTCGACCGACATGAGCCACTACGAAACGCGGCAAGAGGCTTCCCAAAAGGACAGCATGGCCATCGAGCGGATGCTTGCCCTCGATCCCCAGGGGTTGTATGCCACCGTGCTCGGCCATCGCATTTCGATGTGCGGCGTCATCCCCACCACCATCGCCCTCTTGACCGCCCTGGAGTTGGGCGCGAGTCGGGCCGAACTGGTGCGGTACACCGATTCCGGCGAGGCGAGCGGCGACACCAGCCAGGTGGTCGGCTACGCCGGGCTGATCATCTCCTGAGCAGTGCCCTCCGGCCAGGCAAGGCGCCGGATTTTTGCTTGACATCCGGGCCGAATCCATCTATTTTCACCGCACTTCCCGCCTGCTGGGGGATGGTCTAACGGCAAGACGGCGGACTCTGACTCCGCTTATCGGGGTTCGAATCCCTGTCCCCCAGCCAATTCAAACACGCGGTCAAGCCGGCAGGTGGGCAAGGATGAGAGTTGAGCGAAACATGCCACGAGGCGGCCCGAAGGGGTCGCCTTTTCTGTTTCATGGCAGAGGAAACGGACGGTGGGGGAGAGGGGCGTAGACACCTCTTTGAACAGCCAGTCTGGCAGTTACCAGTTTTGTGCCGCCGCATGCCAGCGGGTCGGGAGTGCAAAGAAAAAGACCATGAAGATCTTTTCGCCTCTGTATCGATGGACCATGAATCTGGCCCGGCACCCCAAGGCGCCTTGGTACCTGGGGGCGATCAGCTTCATCGAATCTTCGTTTTTCCCCATTCCGCCGGATGTGATGCTGGCACCCATGAGTCTGGGCAACCCGAAGCGGGCCTGGCGGTTCGCGCTCCTGACCACTGTGGCCTCGGTGCTCGGCGGCATGCTCGGCTATGGCATCGGGATGTATGCCTTTGCCCTCATCGAACCGTACCTGCGGGCCAGCCATTACTGGCAGGCCTATGAAACGGCGGTCCTCTGGTTTGAGCAGTGGGGGTTCTGGACCGTGTTCGTTGCCGGGTTTTCCCCCATCCCCTACAAGGTGTTCACCATTGCCGCCGGGACCATGTCCATGGCCTTTGTGCCCTTTGTGATCGCCTCGGCCATCGGTCGCGGGGCCCGTTTTTTCCTGGTCGCCGCATTGATGGCCTGGGGCGGCGCCAGGATGGAGGCTGTCCTGCATCGATACATCGATCGGCTGGGCTGGGTGGTGGTCGCGCTGGTGGCGGTGGCGGTTCTGGTCTTTCGGTGATGTCGCCGTTTATTGCCCGGTGTTAACCGGGCGAAGACGGTAGATGGTGCCGCTGTCAGCAGCCAGGTAAATCCAGCCCTCGGGGCTTGCCGCCAAGGCCCGGATACGTTCGTTCAGCTCGCCCAGCATCCGCTCCTCCCCGACAGGTTCACCCGCCTCGTTCAGTGCCACCCGGTTGAGGTGACGCCGCACCATGGCGGCGGAGAAGAGATTGCCCCGCCACTGCGGAAAGGCCGTGCCCCCATACACCAGCAGGCTTCCCGGTGCAATGGCCGGGGTGAACACCTTGACCGGATCGATCATCCCCTTTCTC
>JAUWAH010000096.1 GCA_030602145.1 Desulfobulbus sp. | reverse complement strand
CGAGAAAAAGGGAAGGACGATGGTTTTGTCATATCGGCCAAGGTCAAAGATTATGGACCTTTAGAGATTCTGTACCCAGTCAACGACACCTTTACCTGCTTTGTTGCCGGTCCAATGAAGCTGCCTTTTCGCTACGAGGTCGATCAGAAAGAGGGGTTTGGCCGCGAGATCACCCGTCTCACCCGCTACGATCAGTCGAACCGGTTGGTGTGGTATCAAAAGAACAGGGAACCGGAGCAGCGTTTCGAAATCTCCGGCACGGTCTATAACGAGTTCGCCTCGTTCGTCATTACCAGGGCACTGGCATTTCAGGAGGGGGAGGAGATCGTGGTGCCGACGTTCGCCGACAAGCAGCGCCATAAGGTCGCGGTCGAACTGGTCGCACGAGAAAGACGGCGCACCGCCTTCGGTGACAAGGACACCTTGGTGGTGCACCCCAAGATGCGTTTCAAGGGGTTGTACGAAAAGAGTGGCAACACCATTCTCTGGCTCACCGACGATCGCTGCCGGGTGCCGGTGGAGATCCGTTCCAGGATAGTGATAGGCTCCCTGGTGGCGGAACTGGTGGCCTACGCCAATCCCGCCTGTCCGGAGTTGAGAAAGGAAAGCGATCGTCGATGAGGCGTGGACGGCACACCGGGGAAACAGGCTGGGTCAGCCAAGCTTCACTTCAATTTTCCGTGGTTGCGCCGGAACCACCTTGGGCAGGCGAACGGTGAGCACCCCATCGACCAGGGTTGCGGCTATGTTCTCCTGATCGATGGTCTCGGCAACGGTGAAACGTCGCAGGTAGTGACCGCATTCGTATTCCTCGAGAATCAATCGGCCCGTCTGTGTCTGGGGAGCGCGTTGCCCCTGGATGGTAAGAATGCTGTCTTCCAGGGCAATTTCGACGCCATCCACCCTGACGCCTGGCATATCGGCGACCACAGTCACCTCCTGGTCGGTTTCGTAGATGTCCACATGCGGCGCAAAACAGGCTTCACTTTTGGTGGTTTCGCCACCAGGCTGGGCTGCCCTCTTATCCTGAATCTTCAGTTCCCGATCGGTCATGGCGGGCCTCCTATTCGGCGGTGACTTTGATCTGACGCGGGGTAACCGCGGATGCCTTGGGCAGGGAGATGGTCAGAATGCCGTTGGCCAAACGTGCTGAAATCTGGTCCGGATTCACCTTGCTCGGCAGGGCGATAGCCCGACTGAAACCGCCCGATTCAATTTCACGACGATGATAGGAAACCCCCGGATCGGCCTGCCGGCGCTCCCGCTTACCCTGGATTGTCAGCGTTTCCCCTTCCAGGGAAAGGTCGATATCCGAGGTCTTGACCCCGGGCAACTCGGCGGTGATCACCAGCTTGTCGGTCTCTTCATAGATATTGAGTGGCGGATACACATTGGCTCGGCCCTGGCCCCTGCCGGTATCGGCATACGACCGGGAAAGCTCGTCGAGCCCGTGGCGGATGCGCTCGAATTCGGCCCATGGATTGCGAAAGGCAGGCCGGTCGGTGAAACGTACGAATGCCATGATACACCTCCTCGTCGGGGTTTAGGGAGCGATATGTGGGAAAGGTAAGGTGCCGAAAGAGCTTGTCAAGGAGCGGTGAACCCGGAAAGAAGGTTGCTTTTTTTGCCGGCAATGACAACTCTATTGCCGCAACAACCCTAGGCTGTATTCAACCCATAAAGGAGTCAAGAGATGAGTAAAGCTGTGTTCGCCACCGAGTGCCCGGATCTGGTGCTGGTGCACCGCGGCAAGGTACGCGATATGTATGAAGTTCCCGGACATGCCGACAAGCTGTTGATGGTGGCCACTGATCGGATATCCGCCTACGATGTGGTCATGACGGAACCAATTCCGGGCAAGGGGCGGATACTCACCCAGATCTCGCTGTTCTGGTTCGAGTTGTTGGCCGACATCGTCCCCAACCATCTTATCAGCGCCGATGTCGATCAGTTTCCCGCCGTCTGTCACCAGTATCGTGATCAATTGGAGGGCAGATCCATGCTGGTCAAACGGACCAAGGTGGTGCCCATTGAATGCATAGTCCGCGGGTATCTCAGCGGCTCCTTTTGGAGCGCATACAAAAAGGACACCACCGTCTGCGGGTTCTCCCTGCCGGCGGGTATGCGGGAATCGGACAAGTTTCCGCACCCCCTGTTCACACCGTCCACCAAGGCAGAGCAGGGAATGCATGATGAAAACATTTCCCTTGAACGGATGCGCGAAATGATCGGCACCAGCCTGACCGAACAGATGGCCGCAATCAGTCTTGCCTTGTATCAACGGGCGGCCGATTATGCCCTGGGCAAGGGGATCATCATCGCCGACACAAAATTCGAGATGGGCCTTGATGGCAACACGCTCACCCTGATCGACGAAGTGCTCACCCCCGACTCCTCACGGTTCTGGCCGTTGGATCAATACCTGCCCGGACAAAGCCAGCCGAGTTTCGACAAACAGTTCCTGCGCGATTACCTGTCCTCGCTCGACTGGGACAAAGAACCGCCGCCCCCCGCCGTACCGGCGGATATCCTGGAAAAGACCCGAAGCCGTTATCAGGAAGCCCAGGACCGCCTGACCCGTTGAGTAAGCATCTGTTGTTCCGGTGAGGTGCCGCCCTCAGGCGCCTCACCCGGACAACCCCGCCACGACCCGCAAGGTGATCCCCCGGCACAGGACCAGGTCGCCCGGATAGAGCTTGCGCCGTTTTCTTGTTTCCACCTCCCCATTGACACGGGCCAATCCCTGGCCGATCAGATACCGCGCCTCCCCACCGCTGGTCGCCACATCTTCTCGTTTCAGCAGTTTGTCCAGTTCAATATACTGGGTATCAATGGTTGCTGTTCTGATGGTATCGGGGGAATAACCGACCATGGCCGGGCTCCTCTCTGTTCAGGTTAGCGAAATGGGCCGCACGGCCAGTGATGACAAGGGGTTGGCGTTGCTTGACAGAGACAGGTGCGACGGCATATAACACAACTGTTGGTTTGCATAGAACACCCCACTGGAGTGAAAGAGGAGAACCCATGCCAACGGCCTTGTGGATGCAATGCGGCGCCTGTGGCGGCGACACCATGAGTTTTTTGGGAATGGGTGCGCCACATCTTCCGGATTTTTTGAAAGAGCTGAACCTGACCCTCTGGCATCCTTCACTTAACCGCTGGGAGCATGGTGCCTATGCGCAACTGCTTGCCGACCTGCGGTATCGTTCCCGTTCGTTGGATATTCTTCTCGTTGAAGGATTCATTCTCGATCAAAGCGGGGAATCAGGGGGGTTCGATACCCTACAGGGTGAACCCAAAGCCGCTATCCTTCGACAGTTGGCGTCATGGGCCGGTGCGGTCATTGCCGTCGGCACCTGCGCCTGTTTCGGGGGCATCGGCAAACTGGGAGCTGTTCAAGCCACGGGCCTTCAGTATCATCACCGGCGTCCTGGTGGCCTTTTGGGTGAGCAGTTCCGGTCGCAACGCGGCTGGCCAGTGATCAATCTGCCCGGCTGCCCCGTCCACCCGACCGTCCTTCAAGACACACTGTGCGCAGTCTGCGAAAACCGACTGCCGGCCCTCAACAACCACCAGGCCCCTGAGGACTGGTTCGGCATCCTGGTTCACCAGGGCTGTACCCGCAATGAATATCACGAATACCGCGTCGAAGACAGCGATTTTGGTGGGCCGGGCTGCATGTTCTTCCACATGGGTTGCCGTGGACCATTAACCTACGCCCCCTGCAACAAGGTACTCTGGAACGGCCGCAATTCGAAAACGAATGCCGGTGTCCCCTGTTTCGGCTGCACGCATCCCGATTTCCCCCAAGAACATCCGTTCTTTCACACCCCGAACATCGTCGATGTTCCTCTTGAACTTCCTGACGGCGTGGATCGGGCCCACTATCTCGCCTATAAGGGGATGGCTGCCGCCGCCGCACCCGACCGGCTGGTGAAGAGAAAGTCCCGGGTCTGAACCGGGCAAGGAAGCATATCCATGGCCAAAACCGTCTATATGCCGATGAATCGGGTTGAGGGTGACCTGGAAGTCATGGTCGCCATTGAGGACAATGTCGTCAGCGATGCCTGGATGATCGGCACCATGTTCCGGGGCATCGAAACCATGCTCGTCGGCCGTAATTCTTTGGACGGACTGGTTATCACCCCGCGGATCTGCGGTATTTGCAGTACCAGCCATCTGTTGGCTGCGGCCATGGCCCTGGAAGACATCACCGGGACGGAAGTCAGCCCCAATGGCCGTCTGGTTCGGCATATCGCTCTGGCCGCCGAACAGATGCAGAGCGACCTGCGCCATATTTTTCTCATGTTCGCAGCCGATTTCACGGGCAAGCGCCATGCCGACCACACCCTCTATCCGGACATGGTGCGCCGGTACCAACCGTTTCAAGGCAGTGCTGTGGTCTCCACCATCGTCGCCACCAAGATTCTGCCGGAACTGATCGCCATTCTCGGTGGTCAGTGGCCTCATTCCTCCTTCATTGTCCCCGGCGGCATCACCTCGCAACCCAGCCGGGCTGATCTCCGCCAGTGCCGCCTGCTGCTGGGCGAATTTCGCCGCTGGTATGAACAAGCCGTGCTCGGCTGCACCCTGGAGCGGATCCTGTCCGTCCAAACGGCTAAAGACCTCGAACAATGGCTGGATGAGCGATCGGAGCACTGGCACGGTGAACTGGGTTTTTTCCTGCGTTGCGCGCAGGCTGCCGGCCTGGACAGGATCGGTCAGGGGCACGGTTCCTATCTCAGCGGGCCCGGTTTCGTCATGGATGATGACGACCAGGCACTGGACGATGGCGGAGGTTTTCTCCATGGGGACGTTTTTGAACCCTTTGACCAGCAACGCATCGTTGAGCATGTCAGGCATGCCCGATATCAGGATCACAATTCCAGCGGTCATCCGGGCGAAGCCGAAACGCACCCCCTCCACGCCATCGATCCGGAAAAATACTCGTTGTGCAAGGCACCGCGATACAATGGTGTCCCCGCTGAAACCGGTGCGCTGGCCGAGGCCCTGGTCCGACAGGATCCACTTTTTACCGATTTGGTGGCAAACCAGGGAGGTTCTGTCTTGGTGCGGGCCCTGGCCAGATTGTTGAGGCCAGCGCGTATCATCCTGCTTATGGACAAATGGCTCGGTGCCATCGATGCCGATGCGCCATATTACACGCCGGCCGCCGCGCCCACTGGTGGGTCCGGCGTTGGCCTGATCCAGGCACCCCGAGGGTTGCTCGGCCACTGGGTGCAGTTGAGTGGCGGCACCATCGACCACTATCAGGTTATCACACCGACGACCTGGAACGGTTCTCCACGCGATGACAGGGATGTGCGCGGTCCCATCGAGCAAGCCCTCGTCGGCACGCCAATCCGTGACCCCGAAGATCCTGTCGAAGTGGCGCATGTGGTGCGCAGTTTTGATCTGTGCATGGTGTGTTCGGTCCATACCGTGAACAAGGACCAAGGAACCCTTGGTAGGTTACGGATCGGAATGTGACCAAATGGCAGGTCATCTGTACCGGCAGCCATCAGGTTGCTCGAAATGGAGTGGGGAGGGGAAGGAGCAAAACGGGCCGTCACCTCGGCCCCGGGGGAGCTGCTCATGAAGATCCATGATCTTTTCCATTTGGATACCAGGCAGTTGCAGCAAATCAGCAAGGAGGAACTGTTCGAAGGATATAAGCTCCTCTACCGAGAGGTGCTGGCATCCAGGGAGGCGGCGGCGATCACGGCCAAACTGGTGGTCGAACAGATGACCAAGGTCGAGGAGGTGAACCGGCACCTCGAACAGGCAAACGAAGAGTTGAGGAAGCTGACCAACCTCGACGGATTGACCAGTATCGCCAACCGCCGCTATCTCGAAGACACGCTCCGACGTGAATGGCGCCGATGCCAGCGCAACAACAGTCCGTTGGCCGCCATCATGATCGATATCGACCATTTCAAGCATTACAACGATCATTACGGTCATATCGCCGGCGATCAATGTTTGCGGGAGGTGGCCCAGGTTCTGCAAAAGGGGATGCGGCGGCTTTCCGATAGCCTGGCCCGTTATGGAGGAGAGGAGTTTGTCTGTCTGTTACCGGACTGCACCGCCGAGGCGGCCCGCAAAGTTGCTGAAGTATTCAGTGCCAGGTTGCATCAACTGGGCATTCCGCACGAGACCTCACCCATCGGCCCCATCCTCACGGTCAGTCAAGGGGTGGCCTCCATGGTTCCCTGTCGGGACATCAAGGGCAGCGAACTGATCCGTCGGGCCGACCAGGCTCTGTATCAGGCCAAGCTCTGGGGCAGAAACCGGATTGTGGTGTTGAGCGATGGTTCGTGCACGGAGTCCATGGGGACGACGGGGCATGGACCGGGCACGGGGCGCAAGGGACCCGACTGAAGCGGGGAATTGATTAGTCAGAGCGCCCGCAGGTACTCGGGTTTCAGGGTCAGGCCGCCGGCAAGGGCCCGATCGATCAGGGTCAGGGTCGCTTGCTTCTCCTCGGGTAGCCTAGCCCTGATCGGCAGGTAATTGGAAGCATGGTTGGCGTGGAACAGGCCGTTGCTCAGGTCGGTTGCCTCGATCATGGCACCCAGCTCCCGAAGGATGGTCAACGGTTCCGGCACGTTGAATCGCCCTGAAGCCACCTCTTCGTGAAGGACGGTTCCCGGCTCGATCATCAAGCTCAGGGCACCGACAAAATCCGGATCCATGGCGCTCAAGGTCCGTCCCGTTGCCTCTGCGTGCACCAGGGAACGTTCAGAGCCGGCGACACCAAGCAGGACGGTGACCGATAGGGCGATGCCCGCAGCCTTCACTTTTCGCCCGGCCTCGATCACCTGCTCCGGGGTTGCGCCTTTGTTGATCGCCGACAGGGTATGCTCGTCACCGCTTTCCAGCCCCAAATAGACGATACCAAGTCCCAGCCGACGCAGTTCCTGCAATTCCTCCACCGATTTTGAGCGAAGACTCTTGGGATTGGCATAGATACCCACACGGGTGACCTGCGGCAGCCTGGAGGCGATGCGTTCAAGGATGGAGCGCAGTCTGGATTGGGGCAGGATGAGTCCATCGCCGTCACAGAGAAACAGGCGGCGGGCCTGGGGAAAATGATGGGCGGCGTACTCGATGTCGGCGAACACCGTTTCCTCGGAAACGATGGCGAACCGTTTTTCCTTGTACATGCCGCAAAAGGTGCACTTGTTGTGCGAGCAGCCAACGGTTACCTGGAGCAGAATGCTGGCGGCTTCACTGGGCGGACGGTAGATTATTCCCTGATAGTGCATGGGTTGTAAGGGAGCCTGTTAAAAAAAAAATCATGAAAGAGGGGGGATCCGTTGCACCAATTCGGCCATGGTCCGGCGAATCTGCTGAACCTGGTCTCTGGTCAGGCCGGCACCCATGCCCACCATTTCCGCCGAAGCCTCGGTGAGGAAATCGCCCGGTCCATGGGCATCTGCGTTGATCGCCAGAGGAGCGCCTGTCCGCTCGGCCATCCTGACCACATGGCCGTTGGTCAGGCAGTGGCCTTTCCGTCCGGACAATTCGAGCAGGATGTTCTTTTTGGCGGCCAAGGCAGCTTCTTCCTCGGTGAGGAAACCGGGATGGGCAAGCAGATCGATATCCGCTTCCAAGGCGGCTCGATTGGTCCCTGGCACTACCGGTTCCACAGGCGTTTCACCGTGCACCACTATTAATTGCGCACCGAGTTGCCGTGCTTGACGCGCCAAGGGGGCGATGAGGGCCGGGGGAACGTGGGTGAGTTCAACGCCGACGATCAGCCGGGTCGATGTAACCGGGTTTAAGTCCTTTGCTACTTTGACCAGGGCAGGGATCAACAGGTGGATATTGGATGAATCGGCATGGTCGGTGATGGCGACGGCCTGGTAGCCTAGGACTTCGACCCGGCGGACATGCTCGGAGGGAACCAGGGCGCCATCGCTGAAAAATGTATGCGT
>JAUWAH010000425.1 GCA_030602145.1 Desulfobulbus sp. | reverse complement strand
CAGCCGGCCACCCTGCGCGACCTGCTGGGGCTGCGAACTCCAGTCCGGCCGCTGCCGCTGGACCAGATCGAACCCGTCGAGGCCATCCTGCCCCGCTTCGACACCGCGGCCATGTCCCTGGGGGCGCTCAGTCCCGAGGCCCACGAGGCCCTGGCCGAGGCGATGAACCGGATCGGCGGCCGATCCAACAGCGGTGAGGGCGGTGAGGACCCGGCCCGCTACGGTACCAACCGGATGTCGAAGATCAAACAGGTGGCCTCGGGCCGCTTCGGGGTCACCCCCCACTATCTGGTCAATGCCGAGGTCCTCCAAATCAAGATCGCCCAGGGGGCCAAACCCGGCGAGGGCGGCCAGTTACCGGGGAGCAAGGTCAACGACCTGATCGCCCGGCTGCGCTACGCCGTGCCCGGCCTCACCCTGATCTCGCCGCCGCCCCATCACGACATCTATTCCATCGAGGATCTGGCCCAGTTGATCTTCGATCTCAAGCAGGTCAACCCCGAGGCCCTGGTGTCGGTCAAGCTGGTGGCGCTGCCCGGCATCGGCACCATCGCCGCCGGGGTGGCCAAGGCCTATGCCGACCTGATCACCGTTTCCGGCTACGACGGCGGCACCGCCGCCAGCCCGATCAGCTCGATTCGTCATGCCGGTTCGCCCTGGGAGCTGGGCTTGGCCGAAGTCCACCAGACCTTGCAGGCCAACGACCTGCGCGACAAGATCCGCGTGCAGACCGACGGCGGCCTCAAGACCGGGCTCGACGTGGTCAAGGCGGCCATCCTCGGTGCCGAGAGCTTCGGGTTCGGCACTGCCCCCATGGTGGCGCTCGGCTGCAAGTACCTGCGCATCTGCCATCTCAACAACTGCGCCACCGGGGTCGCCACCCAGCGCGACGACCTCCGCCGCGATCACTACCGGGGCACGGTCGACAAGGTGATCCATTATTTCAACTTCCTTGCCCGGGAAACCAGGGAATGGCTGGCTGTGCTCGGCGTCCGCAGCCTGGATGAATTGATCGGCCGGGTGGACCTGCTCACGCCCCTGGCCGGCGTCACCTCCCGTCAGCAGCGGCTCGATCTCTCGCCGCTCATCCACAGCGACCATCTCCTGGTCACGAAGCCGCGCCGGTGCCTGGTCCGGCGCAACCAGCCCTTCGACCGGGGCGAGTTGGCCGAGCGGATGGTCGAGGAGACCCTGCCGGCCATCGCGGGACGCTCCGGCGGCACCTTTGCCTACACCCTGACCAACGCTGACCGCTCGATCGGGGCGCGCCTGAGCGGCGAAATCGCCAAGCGGTGGGGTAACCGGGGCATGGCCGAGGCGCCCATCAAACTCAAGCTCACCGGGGTGGCCGGTCAGAGTTTCGGCGCCTGGAACGCCACCGGCCTGGAGTTGTACCTCAACGGCGATGCCAACGACTACGTCGGCAAGGGCATGGCCGGCGGCAAGATCGTCCTGCGGCCGCCGCACCGATCCATCTTCCGGAGCGAGCACACCCCCATCATGGGCAACACCTGTTTGTATGGCGCCACCGGCGGCAAGCTGTTCGCCGCCGGCCGGGCCGGCGAACGGTTCGCGGTGCGCAACTCAGGCGCCCACGCGGTGGTGGAGGGCGTCGGCGATCACGGCTGCGAGTACATGACCGGCGGTCTGGTCACCGTGCTCGGAGCCACCGGCAGCAACTTCGGCGCCGGCATGACCGGCGGCTTTGCCTATGTCCTCGACCTCGACAACCGGTTTGTCGACCAGTACAACCACGAACTGGTGGAGATCCAGCGGGTCCATTCCGGGTACATGGAGGAGTACCGCCATCATCTCCACCAGGTGATCGAGGAATTCTGCCGGGAAACCAACAGCGACTGGGGCTGGCACCTGCTGGACGACTTCCCCGATTATATCGGCCGCTTCTGGCTGGTCAAGCCCAAGGCCGCCGACCTCTCCGGCCTGCTCGACCGGCTGGTGCGGCGCGGCGAATAGACTTCTTTCCGGACCACTGCCATGACCCCTCGCCTCGACAATGTCTTCCAGTTTCTGGATGTGGAACGGAAACCGCCGCCCAAGGTCGGCCTGGTCACCCGCAAGACCGCCTTCCGTGAAATCTACGAGCAGGTCCCCGAGATCCATCTCCAGCATCAGGCGCACCGCTGCATTGCCTGCGGCAACCCCTACTGCGAGTGGCGCTGCCCGGTGCACAACCTGATCCCCAACTGGCTCAAACTGATGGCCGAGGGCAACCTGTGGGCAGCGGCGGACCTCTGTCACCAGACCAACACCCTGCCGGAGATCTGTGGCCGGGTCTGCCCCCAGGACCGGCTCTGCGAGGGCGCCTGCACCCTCAATGAAGGTTTTGGCGCGGTGACCATCGGCGCCGTCGAGCAGTACATCACCGATCAGGCCCTGGCCCGGGGCTGGCGGCCGGACCTGTCCGGCGTGACCTGGACCGACCGGCGGGTGGCGGTGATCGGCACCGGCCCCGCCGGTCTGGGCTGTGCCGATGTCCTGGTCCGCAATGGCGTGCGGCCGGTGGTCTTCGACCGCTATCCGGAAATCGGCGGGTTGCTGACCTTCGGCATCCCCGAATTCAAGCTGGAGAACTCGGGGCTCGCCCGCCGCCGGCAGTTGGTCACCGACATGGGCATCGAGTTCCGCCTCAACACCGAGGTGGGCCGCGATCCGAGTCTGGAGGCGCTGTTGGCCGAATTCGACGCCGTCTTTTGCGGCATGGGGACCTACCAGGCCATGAGGGGCGGGTTGCCCGGCGAGGAACTGGCCGGGGTGCACGAGGCCCTGCCCTTCCTGATCGGCAATGTCTGCGAGCAGCGCGGCTATGCGGGTGTGACGCCCTTCATCGACGCAGCGGGGCTCAGGGTGGTGGTTCTGGGTGGCGGCGACACGGCCATGGACTGCTGCCGCACCGCCATTCGCCAGGGGGCGGCCA
>JAUWAH010000283.1 GCA_030602145.1 Desulfobulbus sp. | reverse complement strand
GCGGCGTGCGACGGTCATGAAACTTTCTACGTTGGAACCGCTCCTGGCGCGGACCATTGGTGGCGACAAACTACCCCTGCCGCAAGCCGCCATTGACAACTGGCAGATGCAGCGGCTCCGGGCCCAGCTTACCTATTGCCGCGATCGCTCCGTCTTCTATCGCCGTCATCTCCAGGCCGTCGACCCCAGGTCCATTGCCAGCAGGGACGACCTCGCCCGCTTGCCCTTGCTCAGCGAAACCGATCTGCGAACCCAGGGTTCGGCCATGCTCTGCGTCAGCCAGGATGCGGTGGCCCGGATTATCACCTTGCACAGTTCCGGCACCACCGGCACGCCCAAACGGCTCTATTTCACCACCGAGGATCTGGAGCAGACCCTGGATTTTTTTCATCTGGGCATGCAGGAAATGGTCGATCCCGGCGGGAGCGTGGCCATCCTCCTGCCCGGGGCCACCCCCGATTCCACCGGCCATCTCCTGGCCCGGGCGCTCACCCGGATGCAGGTTGCCACACATATCGTCGGCCTGGTCAGCCAGCCGATCGAGGCCGCCCAAACCCTGGCCCGCTTGCAGCCCGATGTGCTGGTCGGCTTTCCGGTGCAGATCCTGGCCATTGCCCGCATGGCCAAGTCCCTGCGGCTGCCCCTGGACTCCATCCGTTCGGTGCTGCTCTGCTCGGATACCATCGCCGACAGTCTATACGCCGAGCTGTCGGCCCTGCTGGGTTGCGAGATCTTCACCCACTACGGTACCACCGAAACCGGCCTGGGCGGCGGGGTCGACTGCGGAGCGCACAGCGGCTGCCACCTGCGCGAGGCAGACCTGCTGTTCGAGATCATTGATCCGCAGACCACCCGACCGCTGGCCGATGGGCAATGGGGAGAGATCGTCTTCACCACCCTGACCCGCACCGGCATGCCGCTGATCCGCTACCGCACCGGCGATCTCGGCCGCCTGCTGCCCGGCACCTGCCCCTGCGTCAGCCATATTCGAAGACTTGACCGGGTGCTGGGGCGCAGGGACCAGGTTCGCCGGCTCGCCAACGGCAGCACCCTGGCCATGCCCGACCTGGACGAGCGGCTGCTGCCGATACCCGGCCTGCTCGACTTCAAGGCCCACCTGACCAGGGAGAACGGCCATGAGGTCCTTCACCTGACCCTCACCGCCGTGCCCGGCAAGGATGACGAGGTCAGCAAGCTGGCGGCCAAGGCCCTGAACAGCCAGCCGTCGCTCCGGGATATAACCCTTTCCCTGACCCTGGCCCGGGGAACCGCCATCCACCCCGCCAAACGCATTCTCCAAGACCTTCGCGAGGACCAACAACCATGAAAAAATTGATTCAACAGGTGTGTACCAGCCTGGCCGATGGCCAGGACCTGGTCCTGGTGACCATCTCCAGTCAATCCGGCTCCACCCCCCGTCTGGCCGGGGCCAAGATGATCATGCTCCGCGACGGCCGCATCGGCGGCACCATTGGCGGCGGACTGGTCGAGGCCAAGGCCATGGAGGCGGCCAAAACCTGCTTCGCCTCCGGCCGCTCCCTGCACCGCGCCTTCGATCTCGATAATGGCGACGCCGCCACCACCGACATGATCTGCGGCGGCAGGCTGGAGTTGTTCCTGGAGTATATAGGCGCCGATGAGGCCAACCGGCGGGTGTTTGAGGATCTGCTGCTGGCCGTGCAGTCCGGCCGGAAAGTCCTCCTGGTCAGCCAACTCGCGGACGGCGATGCCCCGTCCCTCCGTTTTGTGGTCGATCACCGGGGAGCAGCCAGCCGCGATGCCATTCCCGAATCCCTGCTGGCGGCGGTCAAACAGGTCCGCTCCTCCACCCAGGCCTCAACCCTGATCGAGCATCAGGGCCAGGCCTACCTGCTTTCCCCGTTCTCGGTGGCCGGCACGGTCTATCTGTTCGGCGCCGGCCACGTCGCCGCCTGCACCGCCGAGGCGGCCGCCCGGGTCGGGTTTCGGGTGGTGGTCATGGACGACCGGTCCGAATTCGCCAACCGCGATCGCTTCCCCCAGGCCGACGCCATCAAGGTGCTGCCTTCGTTTGCCGACTGCTTTGACGGCTTCGAGATCGATGGCGACGCCTATCTGGTGATCGTCACCCGCGGCCACATGCATGACATGGAGGTGCTCGATCAGGCCCTGCAGACCCGCGCCGGCTACATCGGCATGATCGGCAGCCGTAAGAAGCGCAACGCCATCTACAGCAAACTGAGGGATCGGGGCGTCAGCGAGGCGCAGTTGGAACAGGTGCGCTGCCCCATCGGCACCGCCATCGAGGCCGACACCCCCGAAGAGATCGCGGTCTCCATCGTCGGCGAACTGATTTACCAACGGGCCACCGGTCGCAGGGCATGGCATCTGGCCTGAGCGCCATCATTCTTGCCGCCGGCTTCTCCTCGCGGATGGGCGAGCTGAAGGCCTTGCTGCCCCTGGGCGGACGGACGGTGCTCGAACACTGTGTGGCCCTGTTCCGCGACTGCGGTATCGAGGATGTGGTGGTGGTCACCGGCCACCGGGCCGATGCGGTTGGCGCCATGGCCGAGGCGGCCGGGGCGCGGGTCGCCTTCAATCCCGACTATGCCGAGGGCATGTACGGCTCGATCCGGACCGGCGTGGGGCAACTTGCTCCGAATTGCCCCGGATTTTTCCTGCTGCCGGTGGATATCCCGCTGCTGCGGCGCGGCACCGTGCATCTGCTGGTCCGCTCCTTTATTGAGTCCGGGGCGATGCTCTCCTACCCGGTCTTTGCCGGCCGACGCGGCCATCCGCCGCTCATCCACGGTGCTTGCATCCATGCAATCCTGAAAGAGCGAGCGCCCGAGGGCGGCCTTCGTTCCCTGCTGGCCCGAATCGAAGCCGAACAGCCGGCAGAGGTGCGGGAGGTGCAGGTGGCCGACGCCAGCATCCATGTCGATCTCGATACACCTGAAGAGTTCCTCGCCGGCTGTCTGCGCTTCGACCGGCGCGGCTGGCCCACCATGGCTGAATGCGAGGCAATCCTGACCCACATCCACCCCATGCCGGCCAAGGGGCTGGCCCACGGCCGGGCCGTGGCCGAGGTGGCGGTTGCCCTGGCCGCGGCCGTCAACCGGCACACCGGCCGGGATGTGGATCCTGAACTGTGCCGGGTGTGCGGCTGGCTGCACGATCTGGCCAAGGGGCATCCCCACCATGAGGCGGAAGGGGCGCGCTGGCTGGAGGCGCTGGGATTCGACCGGGCGGCGGCCATTGTCGCCGCCCACAAGGATCTGGCCTGGAGCCCGGAGATGGGAATCGGCGAACGGGAACTGGTCCATCTGGCCGACAAACTGGTGCGCGGCAGTCGGCTGGTCCGGATCGAGGAGCGGTTCGAGGAAAAGCTGGCCCTGTATGGCAACGATCCGCAAGCGGTTCACGCCATCCACGGCCGGTACCAACTGGCCCTGCGGTTGGCTGCCGCGGTCGAGGCGGCAATGGGCCAGCCCCTGGCGATGCTGACCGAGATGAGCGGAGCCTCATGCACGACCTGATCTACCTGCTCCGCCATGGCGAGATCGACAGGAGCGTACCGCGTCGTTTCCTTGGCCGGACCGATCCGCCGCTCAACGCCAAGGGCATGAGCCAGGCTTTGGCCCTGGGTGAGCAGATGCGGACCATCCCCTTCGCCCGCATCGTCGCCTCGCCGCTGCAGCGGGCGGTGCAGACCGCGGCACTGGTCGGCGGCCGGCCTGTCGAGGCGATCGAAGTGGTCGAGGACCTGGCCGAGATCGACCTCGGCACCTGGGAAGGACGCACCGTGGCTGAAATCGAACAGTGCTTTCCCGGCGCCTACGAGGAGCGCGGCCGCGACCTGGCGCAGTATCGGCCCCCGGGCGGCGAGAGCTTCGCCGATCTGGCCGACCGGGTCTGTCCGGCCGTGTTCGATCTGGCCGACCGGAATCCCGGCCCCTTGCTGATCGTCGCCCATGCCGGCGTCAACCGGGTCCTGCTTTCCCGGCTTCTGCACCGCCCCCTGCAACGGTTGCTGGAGATCCCCCAGGACTACGGGGCGGTCAATATTGTGCGGCGAGCCGCGCACGACCTTGAGGTGGCGGCCATCAATCTGCTTGGCCAACTTCCGGCGCCCCTCTCGTTTTTCACGACAACACAAGGAGCAGCACGATGTCGATCATGACCACGATGGCGACAAAGGCAGTCGTTCCGGTGGAACAGGCGGTGGGCATGGTCCTGCCGCACGACATCACCGAGATCGTCAAGGACAGGTTCAAGGGCAGGGCCTTTCGCAAGGGGCATATCATTCGCCAGGAAGACGTGGACCATCTCCGCCGCCTGGGCAAGGAGCATATCTATGTCCTCCAATTGGGCCCCGAGGAGATCCACGAAAACGAGGCGGCCCTGCTGATGGCCGAGGCCCTGGCC
>JAUWAH010000402.1 GCA_030602145.1 Desulfobulbus sp. | reverse complement strand
GGCGGGTGCTGACCATCGCCGGCTCGGACAGCGGCGGCGGCGCCGGCATCCAGGCAGACCTGAAGACCATCGCCGCCAACGGCTGCTATGGCATGAGCGTCATCACCGCCCTCACCGCCCAGAACACCCTCGGCGTCACCTCAATCCATGCCGTGCCGGTGGATTTCGTCGCCGCCCAAATGGAGGCGGTGCTGTCCGACATCGGTGCCGATGCGGTCAAGATCGGCATGCTCTTCTCGCCGGAGCTGATCCGCACCGTGGCCGAACATCTGTGCAGCTACCGGATCCCGGCCATCGTGCTCGACCCGGTGATGGTGGCCCAAAGCGGCGACAAGCTTCTCCAGGACGAGGCCATCGCCGCCCTCAAGGAACACCTCATTCCCCTGGCCACCCTACTCACCCCCAACCTGCCCGAAGCCTCGGTGCTGCTGGGCCGGGAGATCATTTCTACCGAGGCCATCGAACAGGCGGCGATGGACCTGACCGGCCTGGGCTGCGCCAATGTGCTGATCAAGGGCGGCCATCTGGAAACCGGTCCCAGCGATGACTGCCTGTACCTGGGCAAGGAACGCCGCGTGCTGATCCTACCCGGCGAGAGGATCGCCACCCGCAACAACCACGGCACCGGCTGCACCCTGTCGTCGGCCATCGCCTCGTTTATTGCCAGGGGCAGTACCATCGAAGAGGCGGTCCGCCAGGCCAAGGAATACATCACCGAAGCCATCCGGGCCGGCGCCGCCTATACCATTGGTCACGGCCATGGCCCGGTGCACCATTTTTTCCGGTTCGATTGAAGTTCCCGTTCCGGACCGGCAGCGGCGCTCATCGAGTCTTTCGGCCACGAGCAAATCGAACCCAGCGATGCCGCACCATGACCGTGCCATGATCCTCTTTGTCCCGGAGGCTGCCTGACATGCCCCCTTGGTCGACCATGGCGATCTTTCTCGCTTCTGCCCTGCTCTTGGTGATGACGCCCGGGCCCAACACCCTGTATATCGTCAGCCGCAGCATGCATCAGGGTGCGGTTGCCGGCATCGTTTCCTGCGCCGGCGTGCTGGCCGGCACCCTGATGCATGTCGCCGTTGCCGCCCTCGGCCTCACCGCCCTGCTCCTTGCCTCGGCCACGACCCTGGGGATCATCCAGTATGGAGGTGCAATGGTCCTGATCACCCTGGGGATCATCACCCTCGCCGGATCTGAGGACGGCGCCGAACCGCTCGATTCTGCAGCCCATCGCAGCTTGGCCCGCGTCTTCATCCAGGCGTGGCTGATCAATATCCTCAACCCTAAAACCGCGCTCTTTTTCGCCGCCTTCCTGCCACAGTTCATCGATGCCGGCCGGGGTTCCGTGGCCGTGCAGATTGCCATCCTCGGCGGTCTGCTCGCCCTGCTTGGCACGGTCAACGACCTGGTCTACGCCCTGGTCGGTGGACGCTGCGGCCGCTGGCTGCGCGACAGGCTGCAAGTGCGCTCCGGTCACCGGTTTCTCGCCGGAGGCGTCTATATCGGCATCGGCCTGGCCACGGCCCTGGCCGGACCGGCATCCAAGTGAGGCGGGCATGTCCGCGGTCCTGATCATCGACACCGACCAGCCCTTCATCGATGCGCTTTCTCGGTAAATCTTTCACAAGGGACACCGGGTGACCGTGGCGCGAACCCTGTCCGAAGGGGTCTCTTTGGCCGGTTCCATGCCGGCGGATGTCATCTTCCACAACGCCGACATGCCCGATGGCAACGGCCTGGATATGCTCCCCGCCCTGATCGACACCCCCTCCTTTCCGGAGGTGATTCTGCTGACTGACTCCGGCGACCCCGACCAGGCCGAGCACGCCATCAAGATGGGGGCCTGGGATTATGTGGAGCGGCCGGTGACAACCCGGTCCATGACCCTCTCCCTGGTCCGTGCCATTCAATACCGGGCCAAGAAAATCCTCAAGCAACCCCACACCACCCTCAACGAGGAAACCCTCCAGGATATCGCCGGCGACAGTCCGCAGATGAAACGGTCGCTCGACCGGCTGGCGCTGTGCGCCAACAGCGACGCCAATGTGCTGATCACCGGCGAAACAGGTACCGGCAAGGAGTTGTTCGCCTGGGCAATCCACAACAACAGCCGCCGAGCCGGCAAACGGTTCGTGGTGGTGGATTGCGCCGCCCTGCCAGAAACCCTGGTCGAGTCCATTCTCTTCGGATACGAGCGCGGTGCCTTCACTGGCGCCGAGAAGAGCCAGAGCGGCCTGATCAAGCGGGCCGACGGCGGCACCCTTTTCCTCGACGAGGTGGGCGAACTGCCGTTGTCGGTGCAACGCTCCTTCCTGCGAGTCCTCCAGGAGCACAAGTTCCGCCAGATCGGCGGCGGTGCCCATTTGCGAAGCGATTTCAGGCTGATTGCGGCAACCAACCGCGATCTGGACACCATGGTCCATCGCCACCGCTTCCGCAAGGACCTGCTCTTTCGGTTGCGGGCCTTCACCATGGAACTGCCGCCCCTTCGACAACGGATCGAGGATATCCCCGCCATCGCCATCCACCATGTCGACAGGTTCTGCCACAGCTACGGCTTGGTCGCCAAAACCTTTTCCCCCGAATTCTTCGAGGTCCTCAGCCGTTACCAGTGGCCGGGCAATGTCCGCGAACTGGTCAATGCCCTGGAACGGGCAGTTTCGGCAGCCCGACACGAACCGGTCCTCTTTCCCAAGCACCTGCCGGTCTACATCCGTG
The DNA here is from genome assembly GCA_030602145.1 of Desulfobulbus sp. Classification (GTDB taxonomy): domain Bacteria; phylum Desulfobacterota; class Desulfobulbia; order Desulfobulbales; family Desulfobulbaceae; genus Desulfobulbus. Next base: position 422 of record JAUWAH010000402.1, on the reverse strand, counting down.
TTCATCTGGCCCGCGCCTCGGTGGAACAGGGCCAGGGCGGCGCCGATCTGCCGATCATCCGCCCCGAAGGTGCCGACGGCGCCACCCTGCCCCGGCTGATCGAGGCAAGGGAAGCGGCCATCGCCCAGGTGGAACAGCGTTATCTCAAGGAATTGATGGCCATGGCAGCCGACATGGAACAGGCCTGCACCATCTCCGGCCTGTCGCGCTCCCGCCTCTACGCCCTGCTCAAGAAACACAACCTGCCCTCTTGTTTTCGCCTCCCTTCCTGAGCGACCACTCGTCCACCCGGACAGGACTCCATCCTGCCGGATTGGACAGGGTTTTGCCAGACAGGACTGTTTCCCTTGTGCAGCAAGGGTTTCCGGCCTGACACCCTCCGCCCGTCAGCCCGGTTGCCGCCCTCTTCCCACCCGCCAGGG
>JAUWAH010000225.1 GCA_030602145.1 Desulfobulbus sp. | reverse complement strand
CCGGTTGGAGGATCGGCGGCTTGCCCCGGGGCGGGCGGAGATGTGCTGAAGAGGGGCAAAAAGAGAACGGCCGCTTCCGAACCCGGCACCGGGGCGGTCAGCCCTGGAAATCGGAGCGCAGGTCGCGGGTGATCTTGCTGCGGGTCGCGCTGTCGCGGTTGCGGATCAGGGCCGGCAGGCGGCCCCAGAGGCCGATCTTGCCGTCGATCATCGCCAGGATGCCGTCAATGCCGGGGATGGCGCCGACCTCGTCGAGCACCGGTGTCAGGTCATGCTCATTGCGGATGCGGTTGCAGACCAGGGTGACGGCGGCGTCGGCGAGCGCCCCTTCCCTGGCGGCGACGGTGGCCAGGTCGCAGCGGCCGAAGCTGGTCGAGTGGCCCATCCTGGAGGACGAGGAACACAGGGCCATGGGCAGGTCGACGGGATCAATGCGGAAAGCCAAGCTGGTGCCGATGGCGTGGGCACCGGCGAACAGACCGATGGTGACCTCGCTTTCGGCGTGGATGAAAATGTCGCCGCCGTTTTCGACGATCGCCTCCCGACAACCGGCGGCCATGGCAGCCTCGGCGCCGATCTGCGCCAGGGTGCCGGCCACGGCGGCCATGGGGCCAAGCCCGGTCAATCGGGCCGCAGCCGCCATCCGACGGGCCGCCTCGGGCGGATTATCAAGCAGGTCCACCGGCGCCAGGGCGGTCAGGAACTTGGGATGACGGCCGATATAGCGTTCGAGGGCCCGCCGGGCCTCGACCACGGCCGAGGTGACCAGGTCGAACCCGTCGGAGGCGATCCGCAGGTTGGTTTCCTTCCAGGAAAAGGACCGGTAGACCCGCTGCACAGGCTGGGCTGGCGATGATTTGCCTTCTGGTTCAGAAGGCCGACGAGCAGGCGCCATAGGGACAGGCGTTGATGCAGGCCAAGCACTCGATGCAGGCGTCCTCGTTGAAGGCCACGGTCCGGGTGGCCCGGTCGACGATCGACAGGGCCCCGGTGGGGCAATGGACCACGCAGGCGCCACAATGGGCGCAGCGGCCCGCCTCCCAGTGCACGCCCTTGTTGCCGGCATGTATAACCACGTCGAAGGTCCCGAGGTAGGCGAAGGCCCGATCGATGTTCTCCTGGCTGCCGGTCACCTCCAGGCTCAGGTAGCCTTCCTCCTCGGGCGTCACCTTGGCGCGGAAGATGTTGACAATCAGGTCGAAATTCTTGACCAGTTGATAGACGATCGGCTTCTCGGTTTCGCTCTTGGGAAAATAGAGATAGACTTTTTTGTTGATCATCTCGCCGGCCCCGTAATGTTCAAAGGTTTGAAACCCTGGTTGAGCGGCAGCCGCTGGCTGGGCTCGGCCAGCAGAAAACGGCCGTCCTCGATCTCGCTCTTGAGGAGGTTGCAGATCTTGAGCGCCTTGCTGTACGAGGAGAGCGAGGTCACCGGCACCTTCTTGCCCATCAGTTCCACCTCGCCGGAACGGAGCTGTTCGTAGGTGAAGCGGCCCAGGACTTTGCCGGTCTTGTTCGGGTAATCGTCGGAGTAGTCGACCACGCTGGCGGTGATGTCCCGGTCGCGCACCGTGGTCCGGTTGAGAATCTCGGCGTTGAGGATGGGAATGGGGATGCCGACCCCCAGGGCCAGGGAGACGCCGTAGCCCTTGAAGCTGGTGCCGCGGACGAATTCGGGCAGCATCTCCTTCATGTTGCCGGTCAGGGCCAGGGTGCCCGCCCCCTCCACCGGCACGCCGTTCTCGCTTCGTTCCGCATTGGGGCAGTGCTGGGTCCCCTCGGCGTAGACGATGCCCCGCGCCCCGGCCAGCCAGACCGTGGAGCCGACACCGATGGTCTCGTAGAGGGGATCGTTCAACAGCGGCGACAGTTGGCCGGCGGAGCAGTAGGTCATATTGCGCATCTTGGCCCGGAGGATGCCCATGTAGGTGTAGATCCGCTTGTCCGACAGGTTGACCGCGACGTTGTAGTTCTGGTAGCAGTTGCGCGGATTGACCATGATCGCCTGGTTGAGATCGTTGATGTCGAACAGGGTGCGAATCTCCCTGCGGGGGTAGCAATCGGTGCCGTAGGACAGGCCGAAGAGCTGGAGCTTCTTGCCGGCCACCAGGTCCTCAATCACATGGCCGCCACCGTAGCGGAACTCGCCGGGATGGTACATGTTGGCCGGGTCGTTGTGGCGCAACTGGGTGGCGCCGATGTAGGCATCCACCGCCGCGATGCCGCAGTAGGCCATGACATCGTTGATCCAGGCCTCGGAGATGCGCATCCGCGGCGTGCTGTGGCCGAAGTTGAGGAAGCAGCCGGAGGAGCACATCGGCCCGAAGGTGGCGGTGGTGACCACGTCCACCTCCCTGGCCGCAGCCTCAAGCCCCCGTTTGTCGACATAGTCGATCACCTCTTCGGCCGTGAGCACCACCGCCTTGCCGGCGGCGATTTTCTCGTTGATTTCCGCGTAGGTCTTGGTCATAGCGCCTCTCTCTGGGAAGATCCATGGGGGTGAGCCGGAAAGCGTCTACTATAGGACGATTGGACAAAAACAGCAAGTTGCGGCATTCCATGCCGGGAAAAAGACCAGGTCCGGTTGATGACGGCTGGCAACCTTCATACTTGTACATCGCCGGAGGAATCGTGTAAGGAGAGTCATTCCCGAACACATCCTATTCCAGGAGGCTATAAAAATGACCGCGAACAAGGATTTCAGCCAACTCGATCCCCGAACCACCCTGCAGGCCGACGGCAGGCAGCATACCATGTACGCCGTCAAGGCCCTGGAAGAAATGGGCTACGGACCCATCGAGCGGTTGCCCTACAGCCTGCGCCTGCTGCTGGAAAACCTGCTTCGCCATCTTCCCCGCGGCTTGGCCAGCGAGACCGATGTCGATAACCTGGCGGCCTGGCGACCGGACAACGTCCGGGACGCGGCCGTGCCCTTCATGCCGGCCCGGGTCATCCTCCAGGATTTCACCGGCGTGCCCGCCCTGGTCGACCTGGCGGCGATGCGCACAGCCCTGGCCCGTCACGGCGGCGACCCGGACACCATGAACCCCTTCATCCCGGTGGACCTGGTCATCGACCACAGTGTCCAGGTGGACCGGTCCGCCGCCCCCGAGGCGCTGGCCGTCAACACCGACCTGGAGATGGCCCGCAACCACGAGCGCTACACCATGCTCCATTGGGGTCAGCGGGCTTTCCAAAATTTCCGCGTCGTGCCGCCGGGCAGCGGCATTGTCCACCAGGTCAACCTGGAATACCTGGCCTCGGTGGTGACCGCCTCCGAACAGGACGGCGAGACGGTGCTCCTGCCGGACAGCGTGCTCGGCACCGACTCCCACACCACCATGATCAACGGCCTGGGAGTCATGGGCTGGGGCGTGGGCGGCATCGAGGCCGAGGCGGTCCTGCTCGGCCAGCCCTATTCCCTGCAGATCCCCGAGGTGGTCGGGGTGCGCCTTTCCGGTTCCCTGCCGGCCGGCACCACTGCCACCGACCTGGTGCTCACCATCACCCGTTTCCTGCGGACCAAGGGGGTAGTCGGCCGCTTCGTCGAATTTTTCGGCCCCGGCCTGTTCCACCTGAGCCTGCCCGATCGGGCGACCATTGCCAACATGGCGCCCGAGTACGGCGCCACCATGGGCTTCTTCCCGGTGGACGACGAAACCCTGCGCTACCTTCGGGTCAGTGGCCGGTCCCCATCGCAGGTCGACCTGGTGGAGCGGTACTGCCGGGCGCAGGGATTCTTCTTTTCGCCGGAGAGTGCCGAACCCGAGTATTCGGTGGTCTACGACATTGTGCTCGATGAGGTGGTCCCCAGTCTGGCCGGTCCCAGGCGACCCCAGGATCTGTTGCCGCTGGCCGGGGTGCGGGAGGATTTCACCCGCCAGTTCGAAGGACAACTGGCGGCCTCCACCGGCCCGTCCGTCGATCAAGCCTCCGACGCGCTCACCAACGGCTCGGTGGTCATCGCCGCCATCACCAGTTGCACCAACACCTCTAATCCTGACGTGATGATCGGCGCCGGCCTCCTGGCCCGCAAGGCCAGGGCGCGCGGCCTGACCACCAAACCCTGGGTCAAGACCAGCCTGGCCCCGGGCTCCCGGGTGGTCACCCGCTACCTGGAGCAGAGCGGTCTGCTGCCCGACCTGGAGGCCCTGGGTTTTCATGTGGTGGGCTATGGCTGCACCACCTGCATCGGCAACTCGGGCCCCCTGGCCGACGACATCGCCGCCGCCATCAAGGAGCACAACCTGGTGGTGGCCGCCGTGCTCATCGGCAACCGCAACTTCGAGGCCCGGGTCCATCCCCAGGTGCGGGCCAACTATCTGGCCTCGCCGCCGCTGGTGGTGGCCTATGCCCTGGCCGGCACGGTCCTGATCGACCCGGACAAGGAACCGCTGGGCGTCGACGCTCAGGGGCAGCCGGTTTATCTCCGCGAAATCTGGCCCAGTCCGGAGGAGATCCGGGCCGCGGTCCGGCACAGCCTCAAGCCCGACCTGTTCACGGCCAGCTACGGTTCGGTCTTTGCCGGCGATGCCCAATGGAACGAGCTGTCGGGCGGCAGCGGCAGCCTCTACCAGTGGCAGCCGGATTCCACGTATATCCGCGAACCGCCCTTCTTCCAGCAGTTGACCCCCGAGCCCCTGCCGGTGGGCGACATAGCCAACGCCCGCATCCTGGCCGTGTTCGGCGATTCGATCACCACCGATCACATCAGCCCGGCCGGTTCCATCGGCCCCCAGACCCCGGCCGGGATCTATCTGCAGCATTTGGGCATCCAACCGGCGGATTTCAACAGCTACGGCTCCCGGCGCGGCAACCACGAGGTGATGATGCGCGGTACCTTTGCCAATATCCGCATCAGGAACAGGATGGTCGATAGGGAGGGCGGCTGGACCAGGTTCTGGCCGGAGGGCGTCGAGATGCCCATCTACGACGCGGCCATGCGCTATCAGGCCACCGGCACGCCGCTGGTCATCTTTGCCGGCCGCGACTACGGGACCGGATCTTCGCGCGATTGGGCCGCCAAGGGCACCATGCTGCTCGGCGTCAAGGCGGTGATCGCCGCGTCCTTCGAGCGCATCCACCGCTCCAACCTGGTGGGCATGGGCGTGCTTCCCCTTCAGTTTCCGGAGGGTGTCGATGCCGGC
>JAUWAH010000155.1 GCA_030602145.1 Desulfobulbus sp. | reverse complement strand
GGCCATCTCGTCCCGGGAACCTGCGGGTGGTCACTCGTAGGTGTAAAAACCGCGGCCGCTTTTTCGGCCCAGCCATCCGGCTTCCACGTACTGGCGGAGTAGCGGACAGGGGCGGTACTTGGAGTCGCCCAAGCCCTGGTGCAGGGTGTTCATGATGGCCAGACAGGTGTCCAGACCGATGAGGTCGGCCAGGGCAAGCGGTCCCATGGGATGGTTCATGCCCAGCTTCATGACCGTGTCGATGTCCTCCTTGGTGCCGACACCATGGTAGAGGCAGAAGACCGCCTCGTTGATCATGGACAGGAGAATGCGGTTGGCGATGAACCCGGGGAAATCCGCTGATTGGGCCGGGGTTTTTTCCATGCGCCTGGTCAGGTCGAGGGTGGTGGCCAGGGTCTCGGGCGAGGTGGCCAGGCCGCAGATCACCTCCACCAGCTTCATCACCGGCACCGGGTTCATGAAGTGCATGCCGATGACCTTGTCCGGCCGTTTGGTGTGCGAGGCGATCCGGCCGATGGGGATGGAGGAGGTGTTGGAAGCGAGGATGACATGCGCAGGGCAGATCTCCTCCAGATGCTCGAAGATCTTGAATTTGATCGTTTCGTTTTCCGAGGCGGCCTCAACGACGAAATCGGCGGCCGCCATGTCCTTCAGGTCGACGGTGGTCTTGATCCGGCCAAGGACGGCGTCCTTGTCGGCGGCCGAGATCTTGCCTTTGTCGACGGAGCGCTGAAGGTTCTTGGCAATGGTGGCCAGACCCCGGTCGACGAACTCCTGCTTGATGTCGTGCATGATAACCGAAAGCCCACTGGTCGCCGCCACCTGGGCAATACCGTTGCCCATCTGGCCGGCGCCGATCACTCCGAACGTTTTCACTTCCATAGTCGTTTCCCCTTCCCTGATAGCGGTTGATCCGGACGGCGTCCGTCCGGGGATTATGTGTTGCTGATCACCATGGCCATGCCCATGCCGCCGCCGATGCACATGGTGATCAGGCCGGTGGTGTACCCTTGGCGCTGCATGTGGTGGATGGCGGTGACCATTTGGCGGGCGCCGGTGCAGCCGATCGGATGGCCCATGGAGATACCGCTGCCCAACTGATTGGGTTTTTCGACATCGATGCCCAGCTCCAGCATGCAGCCGATGGCCTGGGCGGCGAAGGCCTCGTTGAGTTCAATCAACTCGATGTCAGCGATGGTCTTGCCGCATTGATTGAGAGCCTTCTGGATGGCCGGCACAGGCCCGAGGCCCATGTAGGCGGGATCAAGTCCGCCGGAAGCGAAGCTTTCGATGGTGGCCAGCGGTTTGAGGCCCATCTGTTTGGCCCTGGCCTCACTCATCAGCAGGACGGCCGCAGCGCCATCATTGATTCCCGAGGCGTTGCCGGCGGTCACCGTGCCGTCCTTGGCAAAGGCAGGCCGCAGCTTGCCCATTTTCTCCAAGGAGGTCTCCATCGGCCGTTCATCCTGGGAGAACTGGAACTCCTTTTTGCCGGCTTTCACCGTAACCGGGACGATTTCATCCTGGAACAACCCGTCCCTGATACCCTGCAGGGCTCGGGCATGGCTGAGCACGGCCAGCCGGTCCTGATCCTCGCGGCTGATGGAGTACATTCGGGCGATATTTTCGGCGGTGACCCCCATGTGGTAGCCGTAAAATATTTCGTACAGGCCGTCGTAGACCATCAGGTCATAGACTTCCCCGATGCCGGTGAGTTCCATGCGATGGCCCCAGCGGGCTTTGGGCAGGGCCATGGGCACCGAGGACATGTTTTCCTGGCCGCCTGCCAGAACCACCTCGGCCTGTCCGGCCATGATCGACTGGGCTCCGAGGGCGATGGCCTTGAGTCCGGAGCCGCAGACCTTGTTGATGGTGAAGGCCGGGGTCTCCTTGGACAGCCCCGCCCTGACCATGGCCTGCCGGGCCGTGTTCTGCCCTTGCCCGGCCTGGAGGACGTTGCCCATGATCACTTCGTCAATGGTGATCGGGGTGGCGCCGCTGTCCCAGTCGCCGCCCTTGGTTTCCAGGTCGATCACTCCCTGTTCCTTGAGTTTCTCGGGAGCAACGGCGTGCATGCCGCTGCTGGCGGTTGGCCGGAGACCAATTTTACGGAGACTCTCTCGCAGGACACTGGCTCCCAGGTCGACCACGGGTACATCTTTCAAGCTGCCACCGAAGGCGCCGACCGCGGTCCGACTGCCACTGACGATCACGGCTTTGTTCATAGACCTCGTTCTCCTCTGTTTGTGTACGTTTGATGTATTCTGAAGGTCTTGGTTCCGGCGGCAATGCCGTGACGGAGCCAGGACCTTGCATAGCTCGTTGTCGCCATCCGATGTGGACCGGCCGTGCCGGTTAACTGTTCAGACCGCCGGTAAAGACTGGTTTGCGCTTTTCCAGAAAGGCGCCGGTGCCTTCCTTGGCATCCGGACTGGCCAGACAGAGGGCGAAGGCGTCGCGCTCGATGGCCAGGCCGGTGGCCAGATCGGCGTTGAGTCCCTGATTGACCGTCTGCTTGGCCGCGCACAACGACGCTTTGCCCTTGCCGGCGATGAGCTTGGCGGTTTCCATGGCTGCGGGCATCAGTTCGTCCGGGGAGAAGATCCGGTTGACCAGGCCGATTTCCCTGGCCTCGGCGGCGGTGAGGTGTTTGCCGGTGAAAATCATCTCCTTGGCCCGGTTTGCACCGACCAGGCGGGACAGTCGTTGGGTGCCGCCGAAGCCGGGGATGACTCCCAGGTTGATTTCCGGCAGTCCGAACACGGCCTTTTCCGAGGCATAGATGAAGTCGCAGGCCAGGGCCATTTCGCAGCCGCCACCCAGGGCGTAGCCGTTGACGGCGGCGATGACCGGAATGGCCAGGTTCTGGAGCGTGCTGATCGCCTCCTGACCGCATTGGGCGAATCGTTTTGCCGCCAGCGGCGAGAGAGTGGTGATCTCGGTGATGTCAGCGCCGGCGACAAAGGATTTTTCCCCTGCACCGGTGAGGATGAGCACCCGGATCGACTCGTCTTTCCTGATCCCCTCGAGGGCGCAGGCAAACTCACCGAGCAGGACGGTGTTGAGGGCGTTCAGGGCTTTGGGACGATTGAAGAGCAGGGTGGCAATGCCGTCGGCACAGGTGAGTTCGATGGAAGTGTAGGTCACCGTTTCCTCCTTTGGTTCCGGGTGAGAAAAAAAGCGCATAAAAAAAGGGTTCAAGGAGGTCGATGGATTGATCCCCTTACCCGTGGCGAGCGGAACTGTGCGCGATGATCGCGTCCACCTTGCACATCGAACCCTGGTTCCGGCGGGTGCGTCAGGATGAACGGAGGGGGCCGCAAAGTGGGTAATTACTATTGTAAAAGTGTCAGGCTGTCAAACGTTTTTTGGGGGGCTGCATGCCTCTAACACCGCCATTCAACAGGGGAGTTGCCCCTTTGGCGCCAAGACAGGTTCCGGAAAGAGAAACCTTTTCAACCGAGGGGATGGTCCAGGACGGGGTCAAAAAAAGAAGGTGTCGACAAGGTATGGTACATTGTGCCAGGGGCAAGGCCTGTGGAAAGTGACGAATCGGCTCCTTGGCGGGCAACGACCGCCATGTCTGATCGCCCACTCACAGTGACCTTGCGGATTGCCGGGAAGCATGTACTCTGCAAGGGGGCCGGCGCGGCCACCCCCGACAGCGCCATGGCATATGATGGGACCAGCGTCAGCTTCCGGACCCCCTGGCGATGACAGCTTCGATCTCAAGGGCGGCGCCCATGGGCAGGGCTGCTACCTGCACGGTGCTGCGGGCCGGATACGGTTCGGAAAAATATTGGGCGTAGACGTTGTTCAGCCGTTGAAAATTGGCGAGGTCGGTCAGGAAAACGGTCACCTTGATTGCCCGGTCCAGGCGGGTGCCCGCCGCTTCGGCAATGGCGGCCAGGTTGCGGAAGACCCGATGGGCATGATCCTCGATGCTGTCATCCGGGATGGTGCCGGTTTGCGGGTCAATGGGAATGACCCCCGAGGTGAACAGCAGCGTATCGGTGATGATTGCCTGCGAGTAGGGGCCGATGGCGGCCGGAGCCTTGTCGGTGGCAACGGCTGTTCTGGTCATGGACGGTCCTCCTTGAGGGGTGTGCGGATGATTGCCTTGGCCGCGATCAGGCCGGTGGCTGCGGCGGAGACGATGTTGCCGGCTACTCCGGGGCCATCGCCGGCAACGAAGAGACCGTGCACCGATGTTTCCAGGTTGCGGTCCGTGTCCACCTGGGTGGCAAAAAACTTGATCTCCGGAGCGTAGAGCAGGGTTTCGTCGTTGGCGACGCCGGGAATGATCTGGTTGAGCTGTTCCAGGCCGTCGACCAGGTTGGTGAGGATCCGTTCCGGCAAGGCCATGGCGATATCGCCGCAGACCACGTTGCTCAAGGTGGGTTCGATGGTGCTGTTGCGGATGCGGTTCCAGGTCGAACGCCGGCCGCGTTTGAGATCGCCATAGCGTTGCAGGATCGGTTTACCGCCGCCGATCAGGGTGGCCAGCCGGCCGATGGACTCGCCGTAGGCCTGGTTGTCCTCCACCGGATCGGTCAGCACCACCTTGGCGAGAAAGGCAAAGTTGGTGTTGTCCGACTTGCGGTCCAGGAGGGCATGGCCGTTGACGCACACGAAGTTCTGGTAGTTTTCCAGGGCGACATAGCCGCCGAAATTGGTGCAGAAGGTGCGCGTCTGATCGTCGTATTTGCCGGTACGGACAAAAAAGGTCGGGTCGTAAATGATTTCGCAGAGATCCTGCATGATTTCGTTGTGCACCTCGACCCGCACACCGACCTCGATGCCGCGCTGGGCGATGCGGATATCGTTGTGTCTGGCCACCGAGGCCACCCATTCGGCGCCGACCCGTCCCGGGGCGAGAAGCACCAGGGGGGCATGATAGGTCGCCCGGTCGGTGACCACCCCGGTCACCAGGCCCCCGTCGACAAGGATCTCCCTGGCGGTCTCGGAATGATGGAAGGTGACGCCCCGACTGCCTATATACCGGGCCATGGCTTCAATATGGCCCGGCAGGTTGTCGCTGCCCAGATGCTTTTGTTTGATCAGCAGGAGGTCTATACCGTGTTTGCGTGCTTTTTTGCGGATCAGCCGGGCTGCGTCCATGTCGGTGGGGAAGACCTGGCCGTCCATGCCGAATCGGTTGAAGATGGCCTCGGCTTCGTCGATCAGGGCACTTGCGTCGGTGGCGCTGAGAAACTGGGTCAGATCAGTTTTCCCCAATTTATGGATGAAGTTGAGCTTGCCGTCGGAAAACAGACCGGCGCCGCCGATACCGCAGAGGATGTTGCAGGGATGACAGCGGATGCAGCCCGTTTCTCCGATCGGACAGGTCCGTTTCAAGGGGGCCTTGCCTTTGTCGATCAGGAGCACGCGCAGGCCACTGTTTTCGCAGAGATGGTAGGCGGCAAACAGGCCGGCCGGTCCTCCGCCGACGATGATTATGTCATAGGCGTGTTTGGTGCCGGTGGGTGTCATGCCTTGCCTGCTTTCGAAAGAAGGGAGCGCACTGTTCGTTGTCCGTCGGTTCCGGAACGAAGGGGAGCACCCGGACCCGATGCGGGATCGATAGGACGTACTGTTCCATATTCCCCGCCCGTTGACCATAGTTATCTGTCACCATCGGCTCCGACCGGTCGGGGCGAAGGCGCCCGTTTGCAGCCGGTTGGCGCCGCCGTCCTGTTTTTGGTCACCTGTTCTGCGGATTTGGTGTATTCTTAGCACAAATAAATGGTGCGGTGCCGACCGGCAGTCCGTGCATACCCTTACCACTCAGGCATCTTGTGGTGCGCGGGAGACGACTCTCATGAAACGTTATCACTTCAGTGAACTCGGATTGGTCAACACACGGGCGATGTTCCAGCAGGCCATGGCGGAGCGGTTCGCGGTACCTGCCTATAATTTCAACAACATGGAGCAGTTGCAGGCCATTGTCATCGGCTGTGCCCAAACGGCCTCGCCGGTGATTCTCCAGGTGTCGGGCAGTGCTCGAAGCTACATCGGCGCCGCCTTCCTGCCTCACATGGCCGCCGCAGCCGTTGAACTGGCCGGGGAACAAGGAGCGCCCCTTCCCAT
>JAUWAH010000413.1 GCA_030602145.1 Desulfobulbus sp. | reverse complement strand
GCTGTCCTTCCAGCCGAGATCGCGGAGCTTTTGGACCTCGGTCTCGTTGATCCGCTCCTTGCGCAGAACCTTGGCCACGGTGTCCAGCAGCGCGTTTTCAGCCTCGGAGAAGGCCTCGACGTTCTGGCCGGCGGCGAGGTTGGCCAAATCCTGTTCGGAGAGTCCGACCTTGGTCAGCCACAGGGTGTTGAGGCTGGTGCAGTGGTCAAAACAGACCTCCCGCGCCGCCCTCAGCCGGATGGCGGCCAACAGGGGAAAGGAGAGGGTCGGGTGGTTCATGAAGTATTTGATCTGGGCGAAGAAGACCTCAAGCAGGCCCGGACTGGTCCTCATGAGCTGCAAGGGTGCCGGCACCGGGCTGCGCTTCTGCTTGAAGATGTCGTAGATGTCCGCGACGCTGCCGCTTGCCTGTTCCGGGGTTTGGTAGTCAAGGACAAACATGCTGGTTCCTCCTGGTGGTAGTAGACTGGTCGTCTATTGGATGGGGACGCGCCATTCCGGGCACGATGGTTGTCAAACTGTTCAGGCCAGCAGGACCTTGAAGGTCATGTGCTGAAAGGTGTCCAGGGGTTCTGGGCCGGCGGCGGCCTTCATGCGGATCAGGGCGCCCTGCCAGGCGGACAGGATGTACCGGGCGGTGGGCTCCGGCTCCAGGTGGTCGGGGAGTTCGCCCCGGGTCCCGGCTTCTGCCAGCAACCGCGTCATGAACCGGATCAGGCCGTCGAACGAGGCGTTGAGCTTTTCCCGGAAAGCCGGGTTGACGTCGCCCAGTTCCTGGGTCAGGTTGCCGATGGGGCAGCCCTTGATGAAGCCCTCCTGCTCGAAATAGCCACGAAACCAAAGGAAAAAACCGGCCAGCCGCTCCAGCGGCGGCAGGGTCTCATCCTTGAGGATCGGCCGTACCTGGCCAGCGAACCAGGCTTGATAATGATCGACCAGGGCCAGGCCGAATTCCTCCTTGCTCTTGAAGTAAAAGTAGAAGGATCCTTTGGGCACATCGGCTGCGTGGAGAATTTCCTGAAGGCCGGTGGCCGTGAATCCCTTGTGGTGGACGATCCGGCCGCCGCAGGCCAGGATGTGATCGCGGGTTGTTGTCATGGGCCTGATAATAGACCGGTCGTCTACTTCAGTCAACGGAATAATGGCCCGTGGAAGAACGACGCAAGCGTGAACGGATCGCTTGTCTTGGTTGGTCTGCGGTGGTAGTTTCCAACAAACAATTCCGATGGACAGGGAGGTGATATGGACCGATTTTCCACCAGTCTGCTCGGCGAGGCCAAGACGATTCTCCTTGCCACCGATGGATCCCATTACAGTGACGGCGCTGTCCAGGAGGCCATCTTCTTTGGCCAGGCCTGCCGGGCCAGGTTGATTGTCCTCCATGTGGTTTCGGTCCAGGCCGAATCAATTACGGCCGCCAATTTCGCGGTTCGCAAGGGGCGGGAGGATTTGATGCCCCATCTCGACCAGATTCGCGCCATGGCGCGCGACAGCGGCGTGGAGTTGGAGGAGGTGGTGGTCGGCTCCAGCCGGCCGGAGCAGACCATTGTCGAACAGGCCCGACTGCGGGAGGCCGATGTCATTTTCATGGGTCGGCACGGCAGGGCGGGGCGGTTGTCGCTGCTGGTGGGACAGATGACCAACAGGGTGCTGGCCCAGGGGTTCCCGCGGGTCCTGGTGGCCCCCAAGGAGTTCATCATCACCGGCAGTCAGGTGCTGGTGGCGATCAACGATTCGCCCAACAGTCGTCAGGCGGCGCGTGAAGCCCTGAGCCTCGGCACAAGTTGCGCCACCTTGCAGAGGATCACGATGCTGGCGGTTGCTCCCCGCGAGGGCGATCGAAGCGGCGCTGAGCAGATACTCAAGGAAATCTACACCCAGTCCAGCCAGATGGAGCTGCCGGTCACCTGCGATTTCCTGGTGGAGGTTGGCGACCCGGCGGAGCGTATCGTCAGCATGGCAAGCGAGCGACAAGTCGACATGATCCTGATCGGCAACCGCGGCAAGGGCGTGGTGCCCAGAATACTTAAAGCCCATGTTACCGATAACGTCATCGGTCGGGCTCACTGCGCCGTCCTGGTGGTGCAGGCCTGATCTGACCGCAGCGATGTCCACGGTGTTTTCTCTCCAGCCCCGGAGTTGTCCATGTCCCAGAAATTGATGCTGCGCATTTTTCCCTTCCTTGCCTGGTTTCCCCTCTCCTGGCTCATCCTCCGGGGTGATCTGATTGCCGGCATCACCGGCGCCCTGGTCCAGGTGCCCAAGGCCATGGCCTACGCGCAACTGGCCGGCCTGCCTCTCCAATTCGGCCTCTACACCGCCTTTCTGCCCGCCATCGTCGGGGCCCTGTGGGGGTCGTCCCGGCAACTGGCCACCGGGCCGGTCGCCATTTTATCGCTGATGACCGTGGCCGCGATCACTCCGCTGGCCATTCCCGGCACCGAGGAGTATATCGGCCTGGCCCTGCTGCTCACCCTGATGGTGGGCGTCATCCAGCTTGTTCTCGGTTTGATCAAGCTCGGCAATGCGGTCAATTTCGTCTCCCACCCGGTGATCCTGGGCTTCATGAACGCGGCAGCCATCATCATCGGGCTTTCCCAGGTGGACATGCTGTTCGGCATTCCCAGGGGACGAAGCGATTTTTTCCTCAAGGATATCTGGGATATGCTCTGGTACCTTCCCCAGACCCACCTGCCCACCCTGCTGATGTCGGCATTCAGCCTGGCCCTGATGCTGACGGTCAAGCGGATTCCGGTGCTGGCCAAGGGCGGTATCCTGATCGTCGTGGCCATCACCACCTTGACCAGCGGCCTGATCGGTTTTGAGCACAACACCGCCGGCCCCATCGATGCCATCGCCAGCCGCGAGGCCAGGGAGCTGGTCCGGGCGTATGAAGGGGGTGTGCAACGGATCGGCGAACTGCGGGAGAAGACCACCGGTCTGGCCGCCGAACTGCGCCAGGCGGAGAAGGCCGGGCAGGCACGCACCGTCACCGAACTCCGCTACCGGCTGGAGTTGCTGGAACTCGACATCCAGACTATGGAGGCGGA
>JAUWAH010000244.1 GCA_030602145.1 Desulfobulbus sp. | reverse complement strand
CAGGGTCAGGTGGATGAACAGGGTGAATTCCCGGCCCAGGTCGGTACGCAGTTGACGGATGGCCTCGATGAAGGGCAAGCCCTCGATGTCGCCCACCGTGCCCCCTATCTCGATGATGGCCACATCGGCGCAGCCATCCAGTTGAACGACCGCCTCCTTGATCTCGTCGGTGATGTGGGGAATGACCTGAACCGTGCCCCCCAGGTATTCGCCGCGCCGCTCCTTCATGATCACCGAATAGTAGATCCGGCCGGAGGTGTAGTTGTTCTTCTGACCCATGACGGCGCTGGTGTAGCGCTCGTAGTGCCCCATGTCCAGGTCGGTCTCGGCGCCGTCGTTGGTGACATACACCTCGCCATGCTGGAAGGGGTTCATGGTGCCGGGATCGACATTGATGTAAGGGTCGAGCTTTTGAAAGGTGACGGTCAGGCCCCGGGACTCGAGCAGGGCACCGATGGAGGCCGCCGACAATCCCTTGCCGAGGGAGGAGAGGACACCGCCGGTGATGAAAATGAACTTGGTTTTCTTGCTGAGGGAAGCTTTCATGCCGTTTCCTTTCTGGCGCAGGGAAAAAAGAGGGGGGCGGCCGGACGCCGTGCCGGCGATCGGCTGGAAACTATACCCGATCATCCCCGGGTTGACAAGTGCGGCAGCCGGGAAAACCGCACTGGCAACACATTGATTTTGTTATTAAATGGTAGGTTTTTCAGTGGTCTTGGCTGGGGAGAGATCCGAACTGTTCCACAGCGAGTCGACACATTCGATCAGTTGAAGGTGGAGCAGGGGAGAGAGTGGGGTGAAGGGGGAATTCTCGTAAGTGGTGTCGCGGTTCTCCACCACCAGGACCTTGGCATCCCGACTGAGGGTGTGGGCGTGCCAGACCGCCTGTTTGACGTTATAGACCAAGCCTGGTCGGAGGTCTTCGGCGTGGATGCGGCTGACGGTCTCCTCGCCTTCGCCGACGAACAGGATGCAGCGGCCGGCCAGCAGCACGAAGACTTCATCGGTCTCGTTGTGGCGCTGCATGCGGGTGAGGCGCTCGGGCAGGAGTTCGGGGCTGAAGTTGAGGATGGCCACCCGCCAATTCTGGAAATCGACCAGTGGCCGGTAGCCCTCGCGGTCATGCCGATGGGTCTCAAGGAGGCTCGCCACCCATTCCGACGGGTTGCCCGGGTGCGCCTGGCTGCTCATCCACCCACCGGGATGGACCCGGGGGCTGCCGGATCAGTTGGAAGCGGTGATTCGAGAGGAGAGGATGGGGTAAGCGGGCTACAGCCCCCCGACCGGGATCACGCCAACCATGCACGGCCCGGTGGTTGCTCTTCCGATACGGGCTGGCCTCGGTAGACGTGCAGAAGGGCGGCCTTGCCGCCAACATTTGGGAAATCATGCCATTCATCCTCCAGGAGAAACACCGTCAAAGACGGTTGCGCACTCACCCCTCTACCATTCGCCGAAAGAGGCTGCAAGGGAAAGGTACGGCATCCCGGCCACCCCGCTGCAAGCAACGCGGCTAACGGGAGGAAAGCTAGGTTTTTCTTGACGATATTTCCCGGTTGCAGGTATACATCGACTGTCCGTATTCCTCTGTCCATCACTCTTTGTGCGAGGTTGCCCCATGAATGCATCTTTCCGTCTTCTCCTTGCTGCACCCCTGATCGCCACCCTTCTGTTCCTGGGCGGCTGTGGCCCGAAAGCGGTTTCACCGTATGCCGGTGGCGGGGGTGGCGGGACCG
Organism: Desulfobulbus sp.; assembly: GCA_030602145.1. GTDB lineage: Bacteria > Desulfobacterota > Desulfobulbia > Desulfobulbales > Desulfobulbaceae > Desulfobulbus. Next base: position 3,063 of record JAUWAH010000244.1, on the reverse strand, counting down.
ACAGCACCACCGGCGGCAATCGGATGGGAACCATCAGTGAGGAGTTCTCACCCGGCATGGACGGAGGAGGAGGAGGAACCGAGGGACTCGATTCGACCGGCAGAGGTGGCAGTGGCAGCCTCTATGGTGATGCCGACCAGCAGAGCGATGCCTACAAGCGGGAACATGGCCGCAGTTCGCCAGAATTCAAGCCGGTCTATTTTGATTACGACCAGTCCAGGATCCGAAGCGATCAGATTCCGAGCATGGAACACAACGGCATGTATCTGAAAAACAATCCCTCCGCCCGGGTGCTGATCGAAGGCAACACCGACAGCCGGGGCACCAACGAATACAACCTGGCCCTGGGCGAGCGGAGGGCGGTCAGCGCCAAGAACTACCTGCGCGAATTCGGTATTGAGGAAAACCGGATCCGCACGGTCAGCTATGGCGAGGAACGGCCGCTGTTCACCGGTTCGAGCGAGGACGACTACGCCCACAACCGCCGCGCCGACTTCATCCGCGAATAATACAAACCGCCTCAGACACCACGCGGCGGGACGAACAACCTTGTCCCGCCGCGCTCCCTGTTCATCCCTTCTTTTCTCTCTGCACTTCTTCCTTTTTCTTTCAGTTCCGATCCATGGATCCTTCCCTGTGCCCTGCTTTTTTACCTTGACATGCGAATAGTTCTCATATACTTTTAGGAAAAATTTTTATAAAGGTGGCCATGAATCGAACCCTGCGCATGACCCATCAACGCGAGATCATTCTCGCCGAACTGCAGCGAAGCAAGACCCATCCGACCGCCGACGAGTTGTATGAGCGGATCAAGAAAAAGCTGCCTCGAGTGAGCCTGGCGACGGTGTACAGGAACCTGGAAATCCTCTCCGAGGCCGGCCTGATCAAGAAACTGGAGATCAGTGGCCGTCAGAAGCGGTTCGATTGGGATCCCGGCGAGCATGATCACGTCTACTGTGTTCGGTGCCAACGGGTCGATAACATCGAAACCGATGCGCCGGCCCCCTCGGTTGCTTCGGCGCAGGAACAGGGCTACCGGATCACCGGGTGCAGGATCGAGTTCTTTGGCCTGTGTCCCAAATGTTTGCAACAGCAGAAGAATAAACCATCGAAAGGAGAACGCGCTATGGCTTGTCCGTCATGTACAACCCCCACCTTGAGCGAGACCCAAAGGCAGGTGCTCGAAGCCCTGGCCAATACCAGCGAGGCCTGCGGCAGCAAGGAGTTGGCCGCCGCAACCGGTCTGGAGAGCAAACAGGTCAGTTGCCAACTCACCGCCCTGAAAAACAAGGGCCTGGTCGACAGCCCCATCCGCTGTAAATACGCCATCACCGAGCAGGGAAAGTCCATACTCTCCTGACACCGAACCCCATTTCCTTCCATTCGACCCCACCAGGAGGTGCATCCATGAGTTTTTTGGTTACCCAGCAGGCCCCCGACTTCACCGCCACTGCCGTCATGGCCGACAATTCCATGAAGCCGGATTTCAAATTGTCCGACTATCGGGGCAAGTATGTGATTCTCTTTTTCTATCCCCTTGATTTCACCTTTGTCTGCCCGTCGGAGATCCTCGCCTTCGACAAGGCCCTGCCCGCCTTCAAGGCTAAAAACTGCGAGATCATCGGCGTCTCCATCGATTCGCAGTTCGCCCACTGGGCCTGGAAGAACACCCCGGTCAACCAGGGCGGCATCGGCAACATTCAGTATCCGCTGGTTGCCGATCTCGACAAAAGCATTTCCCGCCAGTACGGCGTCCTGCTCGATGCGGGCATCGCCCTGCGCGGTACCTTTCTGATCGACCGCGACGGCATCGTCCGCCATGCGGTGGTCAATGATCTGCCCCTGGGCCGGAACACCGACGAGGCCCTGCGCATGGTTGACGCCCTCCAGTTCCACGAGCAGCACGGCGATGTCTGCCCGGCCAACTGGGAAGAGGGCAAGGCAGCCATGAAGCCCACCGCCGAAGGCGTTGCCGACTACCTCTCCAAGCATACCCCCTGATGCCCGTTCGGGACGAAAGGGCCAGAGAATCATTTGGCCCTTTCGAAGCCGAATAAGATGGTTTATTGTTTGGCCATGTTGTGCAGGTCATCGGGCGGAAGCCGTGTCCGGATTGCCGCTTGCCCCACAATGCCCCCCCATACTCAAGGAGAACATGTCATGACCAAGAAGAACGAAATCTACAAATGCGCCCTCTGTGGCAACATCGTCGAAGTACTGCATGCCGGTGCAGGTGAACTGGTCTGCTGCGGTCAGGCCATGGCCCTGGTTGTTGAAAACACCGTCGATGCGGCCAAGGAAAAACATGTGCCGGTGATCACCAAGGTGGCGGAAGGATATAAGGTAACCGTTGGCTCGGTGCCCCATCCCATGGAGGAAAAGCACTGGATCGAATTCATCGAGTTGATCGCCGACGGCAAAATCTATCGCCAGAACCTCAATCCCGGCGAGGCCCCGGAGGCGACCTTCTGTCTCAAGGCGGACCAGGTCACAGCCCGTGAGTACTGCAATCTCCACGGCTTGTGGAAGGCCTGATTCCATCGAACCCCAAGAGGAGACACAATGAGAAAATATACCTGTGTCGTGTGCGGCTACGAATACGATCCCGCCAAGGGAGATCCCGATAACGGCGTCGCCCCGGGCACCGCATTTGCAGATGTCCCCGAAGACTGGACCTGCCCGGTCTGTGGAGCAGGCAAGGACCAATTCGAAGAGGCGTGATTCTTCTGTCTCCGCCCCGGTTCACCGGGGCGGAGGCAACGGCGTGCGGTTGCTCTTTCACCGTCCCCCTCCCCCCGCACCATTCCCGACCCGACGCATCGCCGTGCAGGGGCTTTGTTCGGTCCGGCCTATCACCCGACCATCCCTTGCATCCCGGCACGCTTAAGGAGAGTCCTATGGAGAAAACCGTCTTTTTTGCCTTTCGTAATCACCCACTCTGCTTCATCCATGTCCTGCTCAACAGCCTCGACCTGGCCGACAAGGGCATGGGAGGCGCCATCGTACTGGAAGGGGAATCGATCACCCTGGTCCCGGTCATGGCCGATCCGGACCACTTTCTCC
>JAUWAH010000007.1 GCA_030602145.1 Desulfobulbus sp. | reverse complement strand
GGCCAGGGCGTTGGCCACATGTCGCTGCATGCGCAGGCTTAAGGTTTCAATGCCCTGGACGGTCAGCCAACTGTTGAAAGGCGAGGCTGAGATGCCAAGGTCGCGCAGCATCTGCACCCGGGCTTTGAGGATAAAGGCAGGCGGGCCGAGGCTGCTGTAGACCAGGCCGTGGTAGGAGGGGTCCGGTTCGGTGAAGGCGTCGAACCGGCCGGATGCCCAGTCGAAGGTGCCTCCGTCCACCAGCACACCGCCGATGCAGGTGCCGTGACCGTTGAGGAACTTGGTGGTGCTGTGGCTGACGATGTTGGCCCCCCACTCGAGCGGCCGGCACAGGTACGGGGTGGCGAGGGTATTGTCGATCACCAGGGGCAGGTTGTGCGCCCGGGCAATGGCGCCGACCTCGTCGAAGGGGAAGACGATCAGGCCCGGGTTGCCCAGGGTTTCGCCGTAGATCAGCTTGGTGGCGGGCCGGATGGCGCGGAGGAAAGAGTCCGGATCGGCCGGATCGGCAAAACTCACCTCAATGCCCAGCCTCGGCAGGGTGTAGTGCAACTGGTTGTAGGTGCCGCCGTAAAGACTGCTGCTCGAGACGATATGATCGCCGGCCCCGCAGAGGGTCAGGAAGGCCAGGGTCTGGGCGCCATGGCCGCTGCTGGCGGCCAGACCGCCGATCCCCCCCTCCAGGTCGGCCACCCGCTGTTCGAGCACATCGGTGGTCGGGTTCATGAGCCGGGTGTAGATGTTGCCCATCTCCTTGAGGGCAAAAAGCCGGGCGGCATGCTCGGCATTCTCGAACTGATAGGAGGTGGTCTGGTAGAGCGGCACCGCCCGGCTGCCGGTGGCAGGGTCGACGGCCTGGCCGGCGTGGAGTTGGCGGGTGGTGAAGCCGAAGCGGCGTATTGAATGCGACATGGGATCCTCCATGGGAAGGAAAGAGGGGACAAAACGTCGGTCTATCGAAAGGCGATAGAATCCGGTGCCATACAACGGACAATGCGCAGGCGCACGAACTGGTCGCTCACGCATCCCGAGTCAATCGCGGCTGGCCAGCTCATCATCGGTGATGCGTTGGTCTGCGCAACCGTCTTCACCTGGCTGCCGCTGGCCTCGCCTCGCCGCCAGGACCATTTCGGCCAGCCTTTCAATTATAGCGAGCATTTCACATTTGTGCACTTGCCATCAAGGTTGAGTGCAGAGCAATCGTCCATGCGGCCACACTCCTTTTAACCCGAGCCGAATTTTTTCTTGACAGTCTTTGGCGAACCTTTTAAAAGAAAACTGACTGAGCGCTCAGTTTGTTTTCGGTGACCATGACCCGGACTCAGGATTCGACCGATCAACGCCGGCACCTGGCCACCCGTCCGGACAACCAACGCGAACATGCTGCCAAGAGCGGGCTGACATCATCACCCCCGGCTGCCCACCTGTTTCGGGCAACCCATATATTCGACCAATCGACAGGACAGAGCCCATGAAGAAAAAGGAGGCATTGCTCCAGGCCGCAACCTTCCTCTTCTCGAGAAAAGGGTACAAGGACACCGCCATGGGCGAGCTGTCGAAGATGACCGGGGTGGCCGAGGGGACCATTTTCTATCACTTCAAGAGCAAGCAGGGTATCTTTCTGGCCATCCTGAACAAGCTGAAAGAAGGCATCCTCCCGGAATTTGAACGGTATTGCCATGCGGAGTCGGAAAAGACCGGGCTTGACATGGTGGAGGAATCGCTCTCCTTCTACCTTTTCATGGCCGCCAACCACGAAGACCTGTTCGCCATCCTTCACCAGCGCTATCCGTACGAACTGGCGGAAAGCTCCCCGGAATGCCGGGACATTCTCGAGGCTATCTACAACAGTTTCGTCGGACTCTTTGAAAACGCCATCCTCACCGGCCAGAAGGACGGCTCCATCGCCCCCGACCTCTCGGCGCAGAGATCGGCCCTGATCGTCTTTGCCATGGCGGACAGCATGGTCAGGTTCCGGATGAACAACCTCTACGACGTCAGGGCGCTCTCCGGGGAATTGGTGAACGCCTGTCGGCGGATGTTGGAGAAAAGAACGGACTAGATTGGTGGGCACTGCCTACGGTTATCAACCCTTACTTAACGCTCCGAGGTGCAGCAACAGCATGATCAGACGAATTTTTCCCTTCCTCGACTGGTTTACGGGATACAATCCGACCATGTTCAAGGCGGACGCCATCGCCGGCCTGACGGTCGCCCTGGTCCTTATCCCCCAGTCCATGGCCTACGCGCAGTTGGCCGGCATGCCTGCCTATTACGGCCTGTATGCCGCCTTTTTACCGCCGATGGTCGCCTCGCTGTTCGGATCGAGCCGTCAACTGGCCACCGGGCCGGTGGCCGTGGTTTCACTGATGACAGCCGCCTCCCTTGAACCGTTGGCCACCGCCGGTAGCGAGAGTTTCATCGCCTATGCCATCCTGCTCTCCCTCCTCGTCGGCGTCTTTCAGCTTGCCCTCGGCATCCTCCGCCTGGGACTGGTGGTCAATTTCCTCTCCCACCCGGTGGTCAACGGTTTCACCAACGCCGCGGCCATCATCATCGCCACCTCACAATTATCCAAAATGTTCGGGGTGAATGTCGACAATGCCGAGCACCACTACGAAACCATTCTCAGGGTCGTCCAGTCGGCGGTGCATTACACCCATTGGCCGACCCTCTTCATCGGCGTTCTGGCCCTGGCCATCATGATCGCCCTCAAACGTCTCGCCCCCAGAGTTCCCAATGTCCTGGTGGCGGTCATCATCACCACCCTGCTCTCCTGGGCCATCGGTTTCGAGCATCGAACCACCGTGGCCGGCTCCGCCATTCAATCGCCCGAGGCCCGGGCATTGATCGCCTCCTTCAATGAGGCTGTCGATGGGATAACTCCCCTGGCCGAGGAACGGACCAAAACCAGCAAACGACTCGAGCAAGCCAAGAAAGGGCACAATGCCATCGCCAGACTCGATGCCGAGCACGACGATCGGGTCATGCAGTCCAAAATCGAGGAGTTAAAGAACAAGGCTCACCTCTACCGGGAGGAGATCCGGTTGCTGCTGTTCAAGGCGTCCATCCAGGCGGACGGTTCCGTGCTCTATTATCCGGTCGACCAACTGCCGGCCGGGGCGCAAACCGACGGCCGGACTTGGAGAATCCAGGTCGGCAACAAGCCGGTCAAGGTCGATAAGCTGCCGCTCACCGGCGGCGGCGAGGTCATCGGCACCGTTCCCAAGGGGTTGCCGGCCATGTCCGTGCCCACGGTCGATCTCGGAATCATGCTCCACCTTTTTCCCTATGCCGCCATCATCTCGCTTCTGGGCTTCATGGAGGCGATCTCCATCGCCAAGGCCATCGCCAGTAAAACTGGCCAGCGGATCGACCCCAACCAGGAGTTGATCGGCCAGGGGCTGGCGAACATCATTGGTGCCATCGGTAAGAGCTATCCCGCCTCCGGTTCCTTTTCCCGATCCGCCGTCAACCTCCAGGCCGGAGCCATCACAGGTTTCTCCAGCGTATTTACCGGGTTGACGGTTGTCGGCACCCTGCTCTTCTTCACCCCTCTCCTCTATCACCTGCCGCAATCGGTGCTGGCGGCCATCATCATGATGGCCGTCATGGGGCTGATCAACATTTCCGGCTTTCTGCATGCCTGGAAGGCCCAATGGTACGACGGCCTGATCTCCATCCTTTCCTTTCTGTGCACGCTCTGGTTCGCACCCCACCTGGACAAGGGGATCATGCTGGGTGTGGTGCTGTGCCTGCTGGTCTTTCTCTATAAGAACATGCGTCCAGTGGTGACCTCGCTGACCAGGGATCGCAGCAGAATCCTGGTCTGTGCGGCCAGCAAGGGCCTGAAGGAGTGCGATTACCTCTCGCTCATTCGCTTTGAAGGTCCGCTCTTTTTCGCCAATGCCAGCTACCTGGAAGACAAAATCTCGGATTTGATGCTGTGCAAAACCACGCTGCGTCATGTGCTCATCGTCGCCAACGGCATCAATGATATTGACGCATCGGGCGAGGAGACACTATCCTTGCTGGTTGGCCGCTTGCGCAGCGCCAACATCGATGTCTCCTTCAGCGGCATTAACGAAACCGTAATGAAGGTGTTGATTCGGACGCACCTGGACACCAAGATCGGAGCCGATCATATCTATCCGACCCTGGAAGAAGCCCTGCGCCATATTCACCCAACCCTGCATTCGCCGGAAGAGATCAAGCTCTGCCCCCTGGGGATCAATCCCCAGCCGGAAGTCATCCACCCATAACAGAGGATTCCCATGTCCGTTATTACCGTCTGTAACGCCATCCATTGCAACGAAGAGCTGATTGTTCCTCAGTTGGCCACCAAAACCGGTTACCGGTTGGTACACGACGGCGAGATTGTCAACCTGGCGGAAAAACTGTCCGGCATTTCGTCCGATCGGATCAGCCGGGCCTTTTCGGCCAAGACCTCGCTCCTCAACCCCCTCACCCACGAGAAAGAGCGATCCATCGCCTACCTCAGGGTGGCTGTCTCCGAAATCGTTGCCGAAGACGGCCTGATCATCCACGGTTTTTGCAGCCACCTGATTCCACCCACGATTTCGCACATCCTCAGGGTCTGCCTGGTCGCAGACATGACCCATCGCATCAAGCGGGCGCACTCCATGCCCAAACCGGACAAAGACCCCTCAAAGGCCATACATAGGAGCGATGAGGACATGGCCGCCTGGACCATGCAGGTCCTCAACAAGCCTGACCCCTGGGACCAGGCGATCTACGACATCCTGCTTCCAACCGACAAGGTCGGCGTCGAGGAGAGCGTGCAACTAATCGTACGGAATCTCCATTCCGAAGTGCTGACCCCCACCGAGGCGTCGCTCACCGCCCTCGCCGATTTCCGGCTGCAGGCCAAGGTCCAGTTGGGCCTGGCCCTGGAGGGCCACGTCCAGGCGGCGCTCGCCCTGGAAGGCCATGAGCTCAGCGTCAAAGTAAAAAATGGAGCGGTTTCCCTGACCATCGAAAAAAACGTCCTTATGCTCGGCCGCCTGGAGCAGGAACTCAAAGACATCGTCAACAAGATCGAAGGGGTGAAACAAGTGAGCACCGAGGTTGGCAAGAATTTTCACCAGGCGGACATCATCCGCAAACTCCATTTTCAAACCCCTGCCCGAGTGCTGCTCGTCGACGACGAACGCGAATTCGTGCAGACACTGTCAGAACGCCTGCTCCTTCGAGACATGGGTTCGACGATTGCCTACGACGGCGAATCAGCCTTGCAGATGGCCAGCGAGGATGAGCCCGACGTCATGATCCTCGACCTGAAAATGCCCGGCATCGACGGCATTGAGGTGCTGAGACGGATCAAAGCGACCCAGCCGGAGATCGAGGTGATCATCCTGACCGGCCACGGCAGCGAAGCCGACCGGGAAACCTGCATGCAACTCGGCGCCTTCGCCTACCTGCACAAACCGGTGGATATCGACGTGCTCAGCGAAACGATGAAGAAAGCCAACGAGAAGATCATGGAACGGAGGCAACAGAAAGACGCCTGACTTTGGCTTTTTTTTAGGGGGGCAAGAACGCGCTTTGTGCCGATCTGGCCACACCCTGCCCGCGTCGGCCGGCAGGCACGCCATGGCTCCGAAAGGGGAGCCTTTTATGGGAGGGAAACAATGTTTGCCCTGTGTACAGCAAAGTTACCAAAACAATGTGCCGCACATCCACCTCACCCGGTCTTCCGTGCGCCAGGCAATGCCCGCATGAGTTGTTGACTATATGGCCATGCTTGAACCATTCAAACACTACAAGCCCAGTTTCCTGAATCAAGCCGATCAATCGTCGGGCATGTATAAACCGCTGTACAACTTCAAACGGTTGTGGAAGCAATCCATTGCCGTGACCCTTGCCGTGGTCCTGCTGCCTCTTTTCACCTTGGCTGCCGTCGATTACGTCATCAGTAAAAGGGCTTTGGATTCGGAATTAGTGTTGCGGACGGCCCGTCAGGCCTCCAACGCCCGTCGGACCCTGTCCGCATACCTGGAGGAAAGGAAATTCGCACTGTACTTTCTTACCCTGGACAACACCTTCGACCAGCTTGCCGACGAAAAACGGCTCGGTCAACTATTGGAGCACCTTCGAGGCGGCCTGGGCGATTGGCATGATCTTGGCCTCATTGATCACACCGGTACCCAAGTGAACTACGCAGGACCCTACAATATCAAGGGGATCAACTACAGCGAGCAGGAATGGTACAAGAAACTCCACTACAAGGATATGGAAACCTATAACCATGCGGTGGCCATGCACTCCGACGTGAGCGACATCTTCCTCGGCTTCCGAATGACTCCGCATTTTGTCATCTCGGTGTTGCACAACAAACCCGAAGGCGGAGAGCATTACCTGCTGCGGGCCAGTCTCGATGTTGAACGCTTAAACACCATTCTGTCCCATCTTGAAGTCGGAGGCGACGGCGAGGCGTTCCTCGTCAACCGGGAGGGGATTATCCAGACGCCCTCTCGCCACTATGGCAACATCATGCAGACATTCCCCCTTGGAGTGCCGCCCTTTTCGGAACATACCGAAACCTTCGAGCAAGTGGATCATCTCGGCAGGAGGGTGATCGTCGGCTACGCCTATATCATCGACACCCCGTATATCCTGCTGATCGTCAAACACAAGAACGACCTGGTGCAAACCTGGAAAAGCACAGACAGCCAACTGCTCGTTTTCCTGGCAGTCTCCGTGCTCGCCATAGTTGCCGTGGTGGTCGGTATTTGCACCTACCTGGTGAACAACATCTATCAGTCAGACCAGAAGCGGTTGGCATCCCTCCATCAGGCCGAATATGCCAACAAGATGGCTTCGATCGGTCGACTCTCGGCCGGCGTCGCCCATGAAATCAACAACCCGTTGGCCATCATCAACGAAAAGGCCGGGTTGATCAAAGATCTCTTCACCTTCCGTCAAGAGTATGCCGGCGACAAGCGCCTGCTCGGCCTGGTGGATTCGATTATCCACTCTGTGGAACGGTGCGCGACGATAACCCGTCAATTGTTGAATTTTGCTCGCAATATCCAGGTCACGGTTCAGCAGGTGCATCTGAGCAAGGTGGTTGGAGACGTTTTGGAGTTTCAGGCCAGGGAGGCTGCCCACCAAAACATTACGGTCAGCGTGGATATTCCCGACACCATTCCGGAACTGTTCAGCGATCGCGGCAAGCTCCAACAGGTGTTCATCAACCTGATCAACAACGCCTTTGCGGCCATGAAGGGCGGGGGCCAATTGGCCATACAAAGCCGCCTGAGTGATGACGGTACCCGGATCATCACCACCATCAGCGACACCGGATGCGGCATCCCCCCGGAAAATCTGGAAAAAATATTTGAGCCCTTTTTCACCACCAAGAGCGGCAGCGGCGGCACCGGGCTGGGATTATCCATCACCTATGGCCTGGTCACCGAACTCGGCGGCTCGATATCCATCGAAAGCGTTGTCGACCAAGGAACAACCATAACCGTTACTCTGCCGCTTTCACTACAAACATACCCGGAGCCCCCCCATGCGCGTACTGCTGGTTGACGATGAAGAAGAGTTGGTGGCAACTTTAGCGGAACGATTGGAAATGCGAGGCATAACCGCCTGCTGGGTCACCAATCACAGGGCCGCCCTCGAAGCGGTCGACCGGGAACGGTTCGACATCGCCCTGCTCGATGTCAGGCTGCCGGAAATGAACGGCCTCGACTTGAAACGGTTGATCGAGGCCAAACAACCGACCATGAAGTTCATTTTTCTCACCGGCCATGGCTCGGAAGAGGACTTCAACGCTTGTTCGGCTGAAAGCGGCCGGGAGTATTACCTGATCAAGCCCGTGCAGATCGATGTACTCACCGCCAAACTTCACGAAATATGCGCAGAGCAAGGAGACAGACAATGAACGGTTCTCACGGCAAAGTCGACACCCTGGGCCTGGATTACTTTGGCCGCATGACGGCATCGATCTCCCATGAAATCAAGAATGGCCTGGCCATCATCAATGAGAACGCGGGGTTGCTTGGTGATCTCGTCGCCCTGACGGACAAGGGGCGACCGCTCGACCCGGCCCGCCTGGAAACGATTGCTGAAAATATCCGCCGCCGGGTGCAGCATGCCGATGATATCGTCCGCAGATTGAATCAGTTTGCCCACAGCGTCAGCGGTCCGGTCACCACTGTAACTCTCCGCGAAATTGTTGAATCGACGGTTGCCTTGGCACATCGCATTGCAGCCATGAAAGGCATTGCCTTCACGTTTTCCCAGGACGACACGATCAAGGTCGAAACCATCCCCTTCATTCTTCAGAATATGGTTTGGATATGCCTGAAGAATATCTTTCAACGCCATGACAGCGACACAAACCTGACTCTGGATTTTGCTTTTCAAGAAATTGAGACCGATGTTGTCATCGTTATGAACTTCAGCCATGAAATAGATACAGCAGCCACAAAGGCGGCTATATCCGAGGAGGGCAAACCGATCATTCTCTTCCTCAAGGCTCAAATCTACAACGATCAGACCAATCGGACCATTCAGCTCAGGATGCCCAAAAAATTCATCGACTAAAAAGGCCGCATTCGATTGATCAAAGCCTTTTCCCAGAGAGGATGCCATGTCTATACAGGTGTTACTGATCGACGATGATCAAGAGTTTCTCGATGTGCTTTCGGAACGACTGGCCATACGAGGATTTGACGTGACAACTGCGGTATCGTCCCGAATTGCCCTTGATCGACTGAAAAGCGAATCGTTCGACGTCATTCTGCTTGACCTGCAGATGCCGGAAATGGATGGGCTGCAAACCCTGGAGAAGCTCACGGACATGGTTCCCGGCCAGCAAATCATCTTGTTGACCGCCCATGCCACGGTGGCCAAAGGGGTGCAGGCCATGAAACTCGGCGCGGCCGATGTCCTCGAAAAACCCATCGACATCAGAGAATTGGTGGAAAAAATAACCAAAGTCGCCACCGCAAAGAAACCTGCGCCACAATCGGGCAAGTTCTTCCATCAACTGTTCAAAAAAAGGACACCATGACTGAAAAGGTACTGTTGATCGACGATGACCAAGAGTTTCTCGATGTTTTATCTGAACGCCTGATCCTCAGGGGTCTGGAGGTCGAAACGGCCTCTTCGGGCCAGACGGCGCTCTCAAGATTGCAGAACACATTGGTCGATGCCATTCTTCTCGATTTACAAATGCCGGAAATGGACGGCCTGCAAGTCCTGGAAGAATTGGTGCCAAGGAACCTCCACCAGCGAATCATCTTGCTCACCGGCCATGCCACCGTGGCAAACGGCGTCCAGGCCATGAAACTCGGGGCCGCCGATGTTCTCGAGAAACCGGTGGATCTCGACGTGCTTCTGGAAAAGATCCGGGCCGTTGCCAGCGGAACAGGGATCAGGCACCCACCGCCCGGAGAATTCTTTGTCGAAGACAAATTCATCCACAACCGGGGAAGAGTTCAGCGGCTGACCGATGGGTTCAATCTCACCGACACACCGACACCCCATGTCAGGTATGTCTTTATCGATACGGGCAATCCTGTTTCGAAAATCCTCCAGGATATCAGGCTACTCTACGAACCGGTCCGCATTGATCCACACATTCGCCGTCCATCTGGCTGGGATATCGTCATCGAAGGACTGCCTAATTCCATTGAGTTCGGCCCCTTTGCAAGCCTGGGCGATCGGGTGGTGATCAGAAGCGACGAAACCGACCCTGTCAATGGCCATCGATTCTGCATAGAAGGGAGTGTCAGAGAAGGCAGTGTCCTGCACTGGAAATGGAATCATATCGGCAAAGGTGTCTCATCGGATCCTTTCGTGACCTTCCATGGCAGCAAGATCGGTCGGGACGTCTTGATCGGTTCAAGGACAGTCCTGGATACCGCTTGCGAGTTGCCCGACAACTGCGAAGTCGGCGATGCGTGTTACATCGCTGAAAAGATCACGGCGGCATCCGTTCCTTCCGGAACCGTCCTGTTCGGCGGCTACACCATCCACCTGCCCCCCGAAGCGGTCGAAATGCAGAAAGATCAATTCCAGCAATCCTTCACCCTCATGAGGGCGTCGGTGGCCAAGGATCACAAACACAACAAGATGGGCATCGGATTCTTCGACCCGTTGGCGTTCATCGAAAGCTTGCACATCTTGTCGCCCCGGGTGCGGAATCTCTACATCGGGCCATTTGCCCATATAAAAAGCTGCGAATTCGACGGCCCGAATGTCAACATCCAGGATCACAACATCCGAAAAGCAACCTATTTTGGCGGCTACAATATTGGCGCCCACGGTGTGTGGACGAGCAACGTCAAGATGGAGGCCTACTCGGCCACCCTGTTCCACTGCATGCTTGAAAACGTCAACCTCGGCAAGGGCAGTGTCGCCGGCCCCCTGACGACCATACGGGGCCGGAGTGCCTATGACAGGATAATCATACCGGACCACCATCTGGTCTGCGGCCATGTCACCCACGACACATTCCAAGAACTGCTGGAAAAGGGGGAACTGTACGAAGGGGGCAAGTTGAGGGCGATCCTCAAACCAAGGGCTGAGTTTGACGCCAAGGGGCTTGGCGACAGGTTGATCCATATTGACGATGAAAATGCGATGGTGCACGCCAACAAGAGGCGAAACATCATTGCGGTGCCGGCCGCCACTTACTTCAGCAGGAAGAACATCAGGCTCTATGGCATGCATGAAGGTGCCGCGCCTTCGGATTACCATAGCTGCCCGGAGTAAACTTCTTCACCTGCTCCCGAATCTGGACACATTGCCAGGCGGACAATTCGGGGCACCTGAAGCACATCAGCCCTGTCCCGATGGACGGCGCAAGGGGGGAACGGATCACTCCGGGTCGCTGGCGACCCGGTTGCGACCGCCATTTTTAGCACGGTACAGCCCCTGATCAGCGGCATGCAGCAGGGCTGCCGCGGTCTTCGCCTGGTGGGCGTGCAGGGAAGCCACCCCGATGCTGATGGTGACCGCCCACTGCCGGCCCTGGTCCTTGAAACCATGGGCCTCCACCAGGGCGCGGATCTTTTCGGCCACGAACTGTGCCCCCTCCAGGCCGGTGTTGGGCAGGGCGATGACGAACTCCTCGCCGCCGAACCGGGCGGCGAGATCGCCGCAGCGAATATGCTGTTTCACCAACCCGCCGATGGTGGTGAGGACATAGTCGCCGAAACCGTGGCCGCAGGTGTCGTTGACCTTCTTGAAGTGATCGAGATCGAAAAAGAGGCAGCTCAGGTCGGACCGTGAGCGCTGGGCCCGGGCGAACATCTCCTCGAAGGCCTCCTGGAAGTAGCGCTTGTTGCGCAGCCCGGTCAAGGAGTCGTTGACCGCCTTGTCGTAGAGGTTGCGGTTCATTTCCTCCAGGCGGCGCATGTGACGGCGGAGTTGGAGATGCACCTGCACCCGGGCCAGCAGCTCCTCGGCGAGGAACGGTTTAACCAGGTAATCGGTGGCCCCGGCCCGGAACATCCGCAGCACCGCCTGGCTTTCACCGGTCCCGCTGAGGGAAAGCAGGGGCAGGTGTTCGACCTCGGGAAGCTGTCGGGCCAGGTGAATGAACTCGTCACCCCGCATCACCGGCATGTCGTAATCGACGATCGCCAGATCGATCTGCACCAAATTTTCCTTGAGCAGCTCAAAGGCATGGCGGCCGTTCTCCGCCTCGATGATCGTCAGGCCGAACCTCTCCAGGCAGGAGCGGACCATCCGCCGGAGGCTCTGGTTGTCGTCGACCACCAACCCGCTCATGCCGGCAAAGACCGTTTGCGGCCGCAGCACCTTGCAGACTGCCGCGGCGATGTCGCCGCGGGCGAAGGGTTTGGAGATGAATTCCAGGCTGCCGAGATGAAACCCTCGGCTGCGGTGGTCGAAGGTGTCGTTGGCGGATACGAAGAGGACGGGGGTCGGCGTCCTGATATCGCCGTACACACCCTGAGCCTCCATCTCCCTGAGCTGCTCGCAGCAGGCGAAGCCGTCCATTCGCGGCATGTCGATGTCCAGGGTGATCAGGTCGGGCAGCTTCTGCATCCAGCGCAGCGAGGACAGGGCTTCCAGGCCGTCGCTGAAGGTGACGACGCGGAATCCGGCCACCTCCAGCTCCTTTTGGATAACGGCGCGCATGGTGGCGCTGTCATCGACCACGACCACGGTTTGCTGGTCCGCCATTTCCTTGTGGATCTTCAGATCCGGTGGTGCCTTGCCCTTCATCACGACGGTGTGTTGCCTCCTCATCTTTCCGGTTGAGCCCGGCCGATCTCCGTGCTGTTCTATTGTATCCCCAACCCGCAGCAGGCCGAAGAAAAAAAAAGATCTCTTCCCGTCAACGGACCGAAGGCCGGACAGGCGGCAGGAAACACGTCGGTTTATTTATTTGACGGATGGGCGGCACCTTTTTACTGTACCAGAAATAAACAGCCGCCAACAATTTGGCAGCCAACCGGCCCCATGCCGGACCGCATCCACCCGAAACCACGAGGAGGTCCACCCATGCTCACTTTTTCCCTCGACGGGACCGGAAAACCGCCCGCCCTTGGTCTTGGCACCTGGAAGGCCGCACCCGGAGCGGTTCAGGATGCGGTCAAGGATGCCCTGGCCATCGGCTACCGGCACATCGACTGCGCCCCCATCTATCAGAACGAGCCCGAAGTGGGTGGGGCAATCGCCGAGGTCATCGCCACCGGCCGGGTTTCCCGGGGATATCTCTGGATCACCTCCAAACTGTGGAACGATGCCCACGCCCCCGACCGGGTGCGAGCTGCCCTGAAAAAGACACTGGCCGACCTGCGGGTCGACTATCTCGACCTCTATCTCGTCCACTGGCCGGTGGCCTTCAAGCCGGGGGTGCTCTTCCCCCGTAGCGGCGCGGACTATGTTCCCCTCGAGGACATGCCGATCATCGACACCTGGAGGGCGATGGAGGAGTGTGTGGCCGATGGACTGACCCGACACATCGGCGTCTGCAATTTCAGCGTCGCCAAACTGGACGCCCTCTGTCGGCAGGCAACCATTCCGCCGGCGATGAACCAGATCGAACTCCACCCCTATCTGCAGCAGGAGCCGATGCTCGCCTTCTGCAGGGACAAGGGTATCCTGGTCACCGCCTATTCGCCGCTCGGCTCGGGCGACCGCCCCGCAGCTCTGAAAAAGAAGGACGAGCCGACCCTGCTCGACCATCCGGTCATCCAAAAGGTGGCGGCCAGGCATCGGGCCACCCCGGCCCAGGTCCTGCTCGCCTGGGGACTGGGGCGCCGGACCGTGGTCATTCCCAAATCGGTCCATCCGGAGCGGCTGCGGCAGAACCTGGCCGCCATCAACCTGGTGCTCGACGCCGAGGACATGGCCGACATCGCCGCCCTTGACCGGGGCTACCGCTTCGTCGATGGCTCGTTCTTCACCGGAGGGGGGTCACCCTACAGCCTGGCACAACTCTGGGACGAATGACCGGCGGGGACGAGAACGGTCGGCTGGTCATCGAAGGGCTGGTGGCCGACGGCCTGGCTGTCGACAGGCTGACGATCGGTGCGGGCGAGGCCTGGTGCCTGATCGGCGGCAACGGGTCCGGTATTGGTCCGTTCGGCGAACTGATCGCCGGCGAACCGATCCGGTACCATGCCGCCCGCCTGGACCTGCCAGCGGCCGCGGGGGTGCTTTCCTTCAAACGGCAGCAGTCGATCTTCGAGGCCGAACTGCGCAAGGACGACACCGATTATCTCGGCCGGATCGATCCCGGCACGCCGGCGCGGGCCTTTGTCCCCGACATCGAGCGCCATCGTCACCTGGTCGACCTGTTCGCCCTCGATGGCGTGCTCGATCGGGGCTACCGGCAACTCAGTTCCGGCCAGGCGCGCAAACTCTGCCTCGTCCAGCAACTCTGCCTGGGTGTTGCCCTGCTCATCCTGGAAAACCCCTACGAGGGACTCGATCAGGCCGGTTGCCGGGACCTGGACCGGGTCCTGGCCGGCGTGCACCGCCAGGGCATCGGTCTGCTTCTCCTGGTCAACAACCGCGCCGATATGCCGTCGTGGTGCACCCATCTGGGCGCCTTTGCCAACGGCACCCTTGTCATCCAGGGGCAACGGTCCTCGGTTCTGGCCGGGATCGAAGCCCTGCTTGCCGGCCAGAGGCCGCTCTTCCAGGTTTCGGTCGAGGAACTGCGCGGGGAGCGAAGGTTGGATGCGGAGAAGATGCCGGGCGACAATCTGGTCACCCTGCGTCGGGGATTTGCCCGCTATGAGGACATCGAGGTCTTCTCCGGCCTGGATTTGACCATCAACCGGGGTGACCACACCCTGATCACCGGTCCCAACGGCTGCGGCAAATCAACCCTCCTCCAGATGATCACCGGCGATCATCCCCTCTGCTACGTCAACGACCTCTCCCTGTTCGGCAGGCGGCGGGGCAGCGGCGAGTCGATCTGGGAACTGAAGCGGCACATGGGCATTGTCAGCCCGGACCTGCACCGCAACCACCGGGTGGCCGGCAGCGCCCTGGCCATCGTCGTCTCCGGCCTGTTCGACTCGATCGGCCTCTACACCCGGCCCAGTCCGGCCGAGTTGCAACTGGGCCGGCGGTGGTTGCGGCGACTCAACCTGGCCCACCGGGCCCAGCAGTCCTTTCTGCGACTGAGTTACGGCGAGCAGCGGCTGATCCTGCTGGCCCGCGCCCTGATCAAGACCCCGCAGCTGCTGATCCTCGACGAACCGACCCAGGGCCTGGACGAGGCCAACCGCCGGGCACTGCTCGATTTCCTCGCCCGGCTCGCCGCCGAGGACCTGGCGACCATCGTCTATGTCAGCCACCGCACGGACGAATATCGTGATTTTTTCCGCCAGCGCATCTGCTTCGAACCCCGCCACAGTTCCTCGCCGGCCAGCGATGAAAAACCCTCGACCGAGGGGGGCGGGCGGTTGACCAGCCATGGACCGGCATTATAATAGCAAGACATTGCATCCGGAAGCGAAGACGGAGCAAGGTCCCGAGCGATTCACCCGGTGCACGGCGCCTTCGGAGGCGACCGGCCCATTGCCCCAAGATACAAGGAGGAACGATGATTCTGCCATACCGTGACTATCAGCCGCAGGTCGGCACAGGCGGGTGGGTGGCTCCCAATGCCACCCTGATCGGCGATGTGATTCTGGGCGAGGATGTGTCCCTGTGGTTCGGGGTCATCTGCCGGGGCGATGTCCACCGCATCCGCATCGGGCCTCGCACCAACATCCAGGATCTCAGCCTGCTCCACATCACCCAGCATGAAGGAGCGGAGCGGGACGACCGGGACGGCCACCCCACCATCATCGGCGCCGATGTCACCGTCGGCCACCGGGCCATTCTCCATGGCTGCACGGTGGGCGATCTCTGTCTGATCGGCATGGGGGCCATCATCCTCGACGGTGCGGTCATCGGACGGGAGTCGATCGTCGGCGCCGGCTCGGTGGTCACCCCCGGCAAGCAGTTTCCTCCCCGCAGCCTGATCATGGGCACGCCGGCCAAGGTGGTCAAGGAGGTTACAGATGCCCAGGTCGAGGAGATGCACGCCTCCTGGCGCCGCTATGTGGCCCTTAAAAACGAGTATCACCGGGCCAGGGTGGGCGACTGCTTTTAAGCCGCCCGCCGACCCTGCCTGACGACCCGGTCAGATGGTCAGGACCGAATTGGCCTCGCCGTACTCGTTGGGGGCGTAGCCGTCGGCATCGCTGTCGTTGACCCAGACACCGCCGTCGAGCACATAGCGAAAACGGTAGCTTTGTCCGGCGGGCAGGGAAAGGGTGGCCGAGAAGCTGCCGTCCTTGAGTTTCTTCATCGGTGTCTCATACAGGGACCAGCCGTTAAATTCGCCCGCCAGGACGGCGGAAGCGGCGTTCTCTTCATTTTCGTATTTGAAGGTGACGCGGCAGGCCGTTCCGGTTTTGGAATAGCTTTTTTTCAGCATAGAGGTCTCCTTGCCCCTTTCAGGGCCAATAGCTCAAAGCAAACGGCAA
>JAUWAH010000252.1 GCA_030602145.1 Desulfobulbus sp. | reverse complement strand
AATGACATATACTACTCTGTCCATGTCGTACTTTTTCGCATGGTGCAAAGCAAAGCGTAGGCTGGCCAATGTCTTGCCGCCTCCCGTGGGAACGGTGAGTGTAAAAAGTCCCTTGTGGTCTTGGGCACGGATAAAGCATTGATTCGAAATATCACGGCGCAAGTTATCAACAGGGTGTTTTGCTTCAAAGCCGATCAAATGCGTTTCCATACGGCCAACGAGCCGTTCCCATGGACGCCATGGCATACGAGCACGCAACTCCCGGTATTTTGGATCATCAAATTCGGCGCTATCGATACGGTCGGCATCAAGGAGGCAGCTTAGAAGAAAGCGGGCTACAAGGCCTCGTTGAATTTCACGGCAGCTTATGTTGTCATCCTCATCTGCCTTCGACGCACCGGAGGGGAGCAAACCCGTTACCCGTTTATAAATTGCAAGAATGCAACGGTGCAGTTCTTCCATGATTTTAGGTGTAAGCAACTGCTGAACTTCGACTTCGATCACATTATCGGACTCCTGCAAACAGGCAATCAAATGTGTTTGAGCATCTTCTTTGCCCATGCGCTTGCAAAACACCGGTTCACCATCGACCGAAAGGCTGTCGATTAGTCCGGAATGATGGGAGGCAATGGCTAGTGCAATGAATTGAGCATAAGGAAGGTTAATTGCTTTTCGTTCGTAGTGTTTCCAGACTCGTTGAGCACCGGCAGTGGAGTGATCGATTTTTCCTTTTGCTGCTTTGGCGTCGATATAGTCATCATGATCTTGGTCAAGAATGTTTT
This sequence comes from Desulfobulbus sp., assembly GCA_030602145.1. Taxonomy (GTDB): domain Bacteria; phylum Desulfobacterota; class Desulfobulbia; order Desulfobulbales; family Desulfobulbaceae; genus Desulfobulbus. The sequence goes on along the minus strand of JAUWAH010000252.1, from coordinate 3,954 downwards.
GGGCAGATTTGATATAGTTCTGAAATTCTTCTGAATATTTACCAAAATCATGCAACAAGCCCATAAGGTTTCCTGAAAGAGGCAAGCCAATTTTGGATGCGAAGTTCTTGGACAATTGAGCAACATTAAATAAATGTTCTTCTAATGATTGCTGAGCCTTGTCAGCTACTCTTATGTGGGCTAGGGCCTTTTCCATAAATCTGTCTTTAGTTGGTTTTCTAACGATCAAAATTCTGACACTTTATGCAATGCTCTTTATGTTTACACCAACCCGAGGAATCTCTCGTTTGAGTCATTTAGCTTGATTGGTGAACATAAAAAGACCTGGCATCAAAATCACAATTCCCTATTCTACCAAAAAAATCTTCACTTTTTTCAAGTCCATTCAGCAATGCCACCACAGTGTCGCCAGCCTTTTGCGTTTCATGATGGATGAACAAGCCAGAATTGTAACAGCGAGAAGACCTTCAGGTGCGCTGGTTATCGTATTGGCTCATTATTCACGTTCATACAAAATTCTCAGCCTTCCAAGGCCTAACAATCAAGGACCGGCCTTGCTTGTGTTGTTTGCGCGGTGGTGTTGAGGGCTTGGGCCTTGAGTGTGCGCGGACGGCAGCTTCCACCGCATACACTCTGGAGCAACAGTCGAAATCGGTGTCGCTCCACAGGCGGCGGCGGACGGTGAGTGGACGGCGGCGCTCATCGGGGTTGAGCCGTTCGCGGAGCAGGTCGATGGCTAGGGCCAGCAGCAGGTAGGCGATAAGGTATCCCATGGTTGTCTCCTTTGGTTGCAAGAAAGAAGGTGGTGTTTCCCATGGCCCCAAGGTACTCTAGGTGGTCGGTCAAATAGTGACCGACCAGAATATTTTTTTATCGATCGATGGTGTCGTTGGGTGGCAAGTCGACACGGTGTTGGCCTTGCGCAGGCTGAGATCTCTCCCGTTCGGTCGAGATGACAACCAGATCCCCTATGGTGGAGTTGCCCCTTTTCTGGATTTTCCGCGGACCAAGACCATGGCCAAATACAAACCCCAGCATGCCCGCCTGCTGTTCATCGACAGACAATTGCGCGAAAATCGATTCCCCAACTGCGCCACCCTTGCCGAAGGGTGGGAGGTCAGCATCAGCACTATTCAGCGCGATCTCGACTACATGCGCTACGAACTCGATGCACCGATCGAATACTCGGCCAAGCGGCGAGGCTATTATTACACCGAGGAGCAGTACCAACTGCCGGCGATCCATATCCGGGAAAGCGACCTGTTCGCCATCTACCTGGCCGACAAGCTGCTGGCTCAGTACGAGGGTACACCCATCCACGCCAGCCTGCGTTCCGTGTTCGGCAAAATCGAGGACAGCCTGCCAGACAAGCTGACCACCCGGCCGGGCAGCGGCCAGGAACTGTTCACCGTGCTGCCGCCCTTCACCACCGTCATCCTGCCCGAGGTGCTGGCGACGGTGTTCGACTGTTTGCGCACCTCGACCCGGCTGGAGATCGAATACCGCAGCCCCGGCGGCGAACCGGCTTGGCGGCGGGTCGACCCCTATCACGGTGTCCGGTTCGAAGGCGACTGGTACCTGGTCGGTCATTGCCACTTGCGCTGCGAAATCCGTACCTTCAGCCTGGCCCGCATGCTCCGGGTCCGTCCAGGCACAGAACGGTTCACCCTGCCCCCCGGGTTTGATTTCCGCCGCCTGTTCGGCAGCCATTTCGGCATTCACTGGAGCAAGGACAACTTCGAGGTGCGCCTTGTGTTCGACCACCGGGCCGCTGCCTACGTCCGGGAGCGGCAATGGCACCCCTCCCAGGTCATCGAGGAACAGCCGGATGGTTCACTGCTCCTGACCATGACCGTCAACCATCTGCTCGAACTGAAACGGTGGCTGCTCTCCTGGGGTGATGCGGTTCGGGTTGTGCAACCTGTCAGTTTGGCCGAAGACCTGCACCGGACAGCCCGCCGGATGGCTGCCCGCTATGACCCGGACCAGCCTTGCTGATCAAAGAGGAAGGCGCTCGCCACCAGATTTTGATTGCCCAGACCGGCTCGGCCTTGCTACCTTGTGACCTTGTCCAGGGGCTGCGGCCACAGGCGAACCACCCTGGCCCATACATGGATCGAGACGAAGAGAAAGGAGCAGGGAGTATGACCACAGACAACAGGCAACGTGTTTATCTTGATGACCTGGCCCGCCGATGGCGCCAGGATGGGGATTGGATTCTGGATTTGGCCATCAACAACACGCTGCCCCTCTGGGTGCAGCTAGCCAGTGTCTTTCTGGAGCCGGCGGCACCGCCAACCGGAAAGGAGCGAAAACGGAAAACACCCGCCAAGACATACCACGACCAGGTCGAGGTGCGGCTCCAACCCGAGGTGCTGATGCAGGTCCTGGGACGACGGGACCGGATGCTGATCGCCGCCGAACTGGCCTGCCTGGATGCCAAGGGCAAGGCTGTGGCGGTCACTAACTCGGCGGGTGAGGAGTGGGGGGAAACCAGCATGATCGCGCTCAAGCCGACCACCCTCTTTGCCCGCATGGCCGATGTCCTCGCCTATGAACAGGCAAACGGGCTGAGCATTGCAGCGGAAAACACCGTAACGGTCTGCGTGGCCAACACGGCAATCGGGCAGGAAGGGACCGCCAACCGGCCGGATCACCCTTGCCATGCCCCTGAACTCGACATTGCCCTGCGCTGCTGGCAGGCTCTGTTTGGCCAATCGACCTCGCCGGATACCGACAAGCAGTCGATCCTCGCCTGGCTGCGGGAACACGCCCCCCAACTCAGCCGGGCGGCTGGGGAACGGATTGCCCAGGTGGTCATGCCGGCCGCCAGGAAACGGTGCTGATCCATGCCGACCTTCCGAACCGCCGGACCTGGCCTGGCAGCGGCGATCCGTTCCCTGCTAGTGATGGCGGTTGCCCTGTTGCTGGTGCCGCTCTGCGCCCTGGCCGACATGAATGGCTTCAAGTCCATGCGCTGGGGCAGTTCCCTCGAGGACCTGCAGCAAACCAAAAAACTGGTGCTGACCAAGGAAGGCGGAAAGAGCGGCGCCACCCTGTACACCCTTGAAAACGAAGAACTCCGCTTCGGCAAGGCCACCCTTACCGGCATCCACTGTTCCTTTGCCAAGGGCAGGCTGCAAGGGGTTATCCTCCTGTTCACCGGCGCCAAGAATTTTGCCGCCGTCAAGGCCGAGGCCGTTGCCAAATTCGGTGCAACCACCAAGTTCGAACAGGGCGGCGAGGAGATGTACAACTGGTCGGGTACCATCACCAACAGCGTGCTCTCCTACAACAAGAAAAGCCAGTCGGGCTTTCTGTTTCTGAAGGCCAAGAAGATGCCGCCGGTGGTCAAGGCCGAGCGAAAGCCACCGGCAAGGGCGCCCGCGGCGGTGGCCGCCGGAGCAGAAAAAACCGAATCGACTAAAAGCGCGCCACCGGTTCGCAGCGCCGATCCGGCCGACATGGAAACCGCTCTTGACCGGGCCGAGCCGCTGCCGCCGCAGCCCACCGCCTTCAGCCCGGAAATTCAGGCCCTGATCGAACGCGACCAGGCGCTGACCCATCTGTGCTGGGAGACAGTCGGGCCGGCGGCTGACAGGGCATGCGAACAGATGCGGGAGAATATCGAGCGGCTCAAGGCCATGGGGCTGTGCGTCGTCCCCGGGATGACGGGGCCGACGGGTACCGAGGTGGTCTGGCAACGGTGCGGGCCAGCGCCGCAGACGACGCCCGCCACCGCCCCGGTCGCGCCGGCGCCGGTGGCCTCTTCGCCTGCCGATCCGGCCGCGTCCTCGTATCCGAACGGCACCGGACCGATGCCGCCGCTGCAAGGTATGGTGCAGATTGATGAAGAGAAAATCAGGCGATGCCGCCTGATCGGTGAGTTTTTCGCTCAAGCGGCCCAGATGCGTGACGGCGGCGTCGAGCCGCCGGTGGCCGAGGATGAACTGG
>JAUWAH010000258.1 GCA_030602145.1 Desulfobulbus sp. | reverse complement strand
GTCGCGAATCGCCGCGCTGACCAATTCTTCGCTCTGTACGCCGCGCAGGGTGAAAAACAACGAGGGGTCCTCATCGAAACGGGCACCGATACCATAGAGCACGGCGGCCACATGCTTGCACATCGAGGCGCTGTCCGGACAACTGCACGAAAAACGTATCCCCTTGGGCGCGGGGAACAATCCCTGGTCCCGGTCGAAAAAGATCTCCCCAAGGGGCTTGGGAAATTTGCCTGCCAGCAGGTCTTGCAGCGACTTGAGGTGGCCCTCGCACTGGTGCTTGATCGTGTCCCACTGGGTGCGGCTCAAGGGCTTGATGTCGATCTCCACCTTGTAGGGACTGGCGGCCGAGCCCATCACCAGGGCCGAGACCTTGCCGGTGCTGATGCGCAGATCGAGGACCGCGCCGTGGCGGAGATAGCTTCTGCCCCGGCCGATGCGGTTGTCGTAATCAGCGTAGCGTTCCAGGTTGCTGTTCCAGCTTTTGGCCCACCAGGTCCGCGCCAGGGTGGTGCCGCTGAGACGGACCGGACGGATGTCCGGCATCTTTTTTTGCAGTTGCTTGAGTTTTTTATCGGCCTTGGCCTGTTTCTGGGCCACGGACACGTATTTCGGATAATCCCAATAGCTCACGTCGCTCTCCTCAAGGACATTAGGCGTGCAAGGTAAAGAGTTGCAATAGCTCCTCGTTGCTCATTTCTGTGATCCACTGTTCCCCCGAGGCGGCAACGATTTCGCCGGCCAGGTGTGCCTTAGCCGTCAGCATCTGATCGATCTTTTCTTCCACCGTCCCCTGGGTCAGGAATTTATGGACCATGACGTTCTTTTTCTGGCCGATACGAAAGGCCCGGTCGGTTGCCTGGTTTTCCACCGCCGGGTTCCACCAGCGGTCGAAATGGATGACATGGTTGGCGGCGGTTAGGTTGAGGCCGACACCGCCGGCCTTGAGCGAGAGCACAAAGTAGGGGATGTACTCCGGCCCCTGAAACTGCTCGATCAGGGCCTTGCGTTGGCCCACCGGAATGCTGCCGTGCAGCACCAACCCTTCGCGTTCAAAGATGGTGGCGAGAAAACGGGACAGCGGCGCGGTTAATTCCTTGAATTGGGTGAAAACAAGGACCCGTTCGAGCTTGTCATGGATGGTTTCGCAGATCTCGCGCAGGCGGGCAAACTTGCCGCTGTCTTTTTCCGCAAACAGCTCCTGGCCGAGGTATTGGGCGGGATGGTTGCACAACTGTTTGCACTTCATCAGGGCCGACAAAATCATCCCTTTGCGCTGGATGCCCTCGGTTTGCTCCAGCATCTCCCGGAGATTCTCGATCAGTGCCGTGTAGAGCACGGTCTGCTTCTTGCTCATCGCCGCCCAGGTTTTGACCTCCACCTTGTCGGGCAGGTCGGCAATGATGGTTTTGTCGGTCTTCAACCGGCGAAGGATAAAGGGGCCGACCACCTGGCGCAACCGGGCATATCCCTGGGGATCGTCGCCAAGCCCCTTGGTCAGCGCGCTGAATTCCTTGGCCGTGCCCAACAGCCCGGGGTTGAGGAAATCAAACAGGCTCCACAGATCGGAGAGCCGGTTCTCCACCGGAGTGCCGGTCATGGCGATGCGGTTGGCGGCATTCAACTGCTTGATGGCCTTGGTCTGCTTGGTGCCGGGGTTCTTGATGGCCTGGGCCTCATCGAGGATGACATAATTCCAGGAGGTGTTCTGGATCCATGTGGAGCGCTGGGTCAGGGCGTAGGTGGTGAGCACCAGGTCGAGCCCGGCCAATTGCTTCGCATCGGGTTCGGGGACCGGGCCGGGTTTGTGGAAATCGGGATGGGCCACCAGAAAGCGCAGGTGGGGCGCAAAGGTCCTGATTTCGCTGATCCAGTTGGCAAGCAGTGAGGCGGGGAGCACCAGCAGCGAAGGAGCTGCTGGGCGCGATTTTTTCCGCTGACCGGCAAGGAGATCGAGAAAGGCAAGCACCTGCACGGTCTTGCCCATGCCCATGTCGTCGGCCAGGCAGGCGCCGAGCCGCAACTGGTGTAGGGCATTGAGCCATTGGAGTCCAGCTTGTTGATAACCGCGAAGATTGGCGGCAAAGGATGGGGAGGTTTTGATGGCACCGGACCTGGCGGGGTGGCGCAGTTTGGTGAGCAGGCTGTGCAGCCACTCACCGTGCGAGACACCGGCAAGCACGGGTGCGCTGTCGGCGCCGAGCAGGTGCTGGGGATTGAGGGAGTACCGCATGGCGGCAAGAAAACTGATGCCCTCCTCGGCGTTCAGTTCCTCGGCCTGTTCGTAGGCGGCCAGGGCCTGGCGCAGTTTCTCCGAGTCCACCTCGACCCACTTGTTTTTGAGAAAGGCCAACCCTTCGCTCTGCTGCAGCAGTTGCCGGGCTTCCTCCGCCGAGATCTCGGTGTCGCCGAGCAACAGCCGGGGGCGGAAGTCGAGCAATGCCTCCGCGCCCACGGTTGCCGGTGGCCGTTCGCCGATGCTCAGTTGCACCCCAATGCCGGCGGCCTTGCCCTTCCACCAGTTGGGAATGCGGCAGAGGATACCGGCCTGCTCATAGAGCGGTATTTCCTGCAAGAAAACAAAGGCATCCTCCGCCGACCAGGACAGCGGCTGAAACAGGTCGCCGGAATCGAGCAGTTCTGCCACCAGCCGGCTCTGGCGTGCGGCCTCATGCACCGTCACCAGCAGCTCCAGCAGTTTGTGCTGCTGGCCCCGGTATTCTTCCAGGGCGTATTTGAGCGGCAGATGGCGGGATTGCCCTTCGGCATTCAGGCAGGTGCTGTAGGTGGCGAGAAAGGCAAAGGGCTGCTCGCCTTTCTTGTTTTCGACCAGATGGAAGTAGATGCGCCCGGCAACATGGAGATCCGGGCTGTAGCGGCGCATGAATTCCGCCACCGTGCCCTCATGGGCCGCGATCCTGTCGGCAAAGATGGTGTGCAGTTGGTTCCAGAGGGCGGCCAGCACCTCGCCATCGAGATATTCCCCGCCGGTCATGGGAGGGGCGGATTGCAGCAACTGGGCCTGCTCTTCTTCGGTCAACGGCAGCGAGACCCGGCCGCGCAACTCCTCGATCTCGGGGCAGAGGCGGAGTTGGCGGAGAAATCGCATCGAAAAGCCGCGCCAAAAATGGAGCGCCGGCGCGATGGCTATGGTCGGCTTGCAAAAACCAAGGAAAAAGAGCCAGCCTGTTGGATCGGTGGCCGCCAGTTCGGCGATCTCGCTCTGCAGCAGAGCACTGTCCTGGGCAACCTGCTTCCCGGTTCCCACCCATTCAAGCTGGATACTGCCATCCGGCATGAGTATCGCTTCAAGGTTTCGTTCAGCCATGATCAACTTAAAAAAGGTGAAAAAGGGGACGGATTAAATTTCTAGGCCTTCAAATGATTGTGTTCGCTTTCAGCCATTTGCAAATTACTGATATCTTGTCAATATCTTTCTCTGTGCCGCACCAAAAATTGGGACAGATTTCTTTCTCAAAATTGGGACAGATTCATTTCTCGTGATCCTCCAACCGGGTCGAACTCTTCCCCCACACCCGGAATGCCGCCAGCCGGTCCAACCTGCAAGTACCTGTGGGACGGATTCGGGGTGCAGGCCCGTTGAAAAGGTACCGCAAGAGCAGCCCCCACTGCCCGAGGCGTTCAGTGGGGGCGCACCTCATCGTTTAACCTTTTTTGGTCACCATCATGGTTGTCTGGTACTCGATCACCTGCTGGTCACGCTGATTGTAGCCCTTGTTCTTATAGATAAACAGGAACCGTTCCGGATTTTTGGTGGGACGCAGGTCAACCACCTCGGCCTCGGCACGGAGGGTGTCCCCAAACAGGACTGGCGAGGTAATTTTCATGTTGTCCACACCGATGTAGGCATAAATTTCATAGCCGTCCGTGGCGAGCAGTTCGGCAATCGTATCGGCATGATGAATCAGGCCATCCACCACGGTAAAAATAATGGGGCCTGCCAGTGAACGCTCCTTAAACCAGGTGTTCTTGGCATATTCGGCATTGCTGTGTACCGCCATGTTGAACCAGGTGAGCTGATGCAGTATGGAAAAATCCCCTTTATCGAGAGTTCTGCCGACACGACACGGAATCTTGGTTCCTGCTGCTACTGTACCCATTTGGTGCTCCTTGTGTTGTAAGTAGTTGGAATGATAAACGACACGGTTACGCGTTGACATCGACCACAAGATGACCGGTGATCTTCCCCGCCAGGAGTTCCTTGGCGTACCGGGGCACTTCCGCCAGCGGGATGACGGTATTGATGGTTGCCAGGGCTTCATCCGGGATATCGGTCACCAGGCGCTTCCAGGCTGCTATTCTCCGCGGTGTCGGGCAACTCACCGAATCAACCCCCCTCAGACTCACCCCTCGCAAAATAAAGGGCATGACGGTGGTGGGCAGGTCGTAACCGGCCGCCAGCCCGCATGCCGCCACACAGCCGCCATACTTCATTTCCGCCAGAATCCTGGCAAGGACGATGCTGCCGACATTATCAACGGCGCCTGCCCATTTCTGGCTTTCCAGCGGTGCGGAGGGCTTGGCCCATTCCTCCCCGCAGGCAACTTCCTTGGCACCGATTTTTTTCAGATACTCGTGAATGGATGGTTGTTGAGAGCGGGTGAGCGCGGTCACCTCGTATCCCAGCTTGTTG
>JAUWAH010000120.1 GCA_030602145.1 Desulfobulbus sp. | reverse complement strand
CCGCGTCTGTTGAGGCGGAGCCATCGAAGGTTGCCGTGAGCGGCGAGGCCCCGCTGGTCGGCGTGGCGCTGATGACCGCGGTCGGCGCTTTGTTGACCTGTACCGGTGCAGAAACAACGATGGGGGTGCTTGCGGAACTGGTCAACCCCTTGTTGTCGGTCACGGTCAGGGTTGCAGTGTAGGTGCCTGCTGCTGTGAAGGAATGAGATGGGGTGGCTCCGGAAGCTGTGGAGCCATTGTCAAAATCCCATGCATACGATGCAATGGAATTGCCGCTTGCTGCCGTCGATCCTGAACCGTCAAAGGCGACTGTCAACGGGGCCGGGCCGGCGGCAGTTGAGGTGGCAATAACCGCTGTTGGAGGTATCAGGACAACAGGCGCGGTTGCTGTGATGGCGATGGATGCAGAACTGGTCAAGCCCATGCTGTCGGTCACGGTCAGTGTGGCGGTATAGGTACCGGCCGAGGTGAAGGAATGTGAGGCTGTTGCTCCGGAACCGGTTGTTCCGTCACCAAAACTCCATTGGTAGCTGCTGATGGAGCCTGTGGAATTTGTACCGCTGAAGTTCGCCGTAAAGGGGACGGTTCCGCTGACGACATCGGCGGTGATGGTTGCCTGGGGGGGATTCGAAGTTGGTTTGGTAAACGTGAAAGGTGATGAATGGGGGCTTTCGGTGCCATTGCTGAAGGCGGCTGTCAGCGTAAAACGGGTGGTGTCTGCGGGGAGGGACACCGTGCAGTCCATGGAAGTGGCGTTGGGGCTTTGCGTCTGGCAGGCGAGCGCGCCCTCCATATAAAGGTTGTAACCGGATACAGAGTATCCGCTTGGTGCAGTGTAACTCGTCCACTCCGCGTGGATGGTGGTTGTGCTGCTGACCGCTGGAGCACTGGGTTTTGCAAAGGCAAACGGCGCCGAATGCGGGCTCTCGGTGCCATCCGCGAACGCGGCGGTCAAGGTGAAATTCGTGGTGTCTGCGGTGAGGGACACGGAGCAGTCGAGGGAGGTGGCCGTGGCCACTTGGGTCTGGCAGGCCAGCGCCCCTTCCTGGTAGAGTTTGAAGCCGGTAACCGTCAAGCCTGTCGGGGCCGTGTATCCGGTCCACTCGGCATGGACAGTATACGTGGTGGCTGCAAGACCATGGGCCGGCAGGCAGCAGAACAGGGTGAGGAGAAAATAAAATATGGCACGTTGCATGGCGGTCTTCTCGCAAAAGGTTTTAGAAGGCTTGTGCTGTTGCCCCTCCCTTTGCATTCAGTGTGCCATGGGGTTTTTTGTTTATTTTCCCTGTTTGTTCAATATGATAAAGAAGCGGATCGGGTTCAATGAACGGGGGTGGGTTACGTTTGCGTAATCACATGTCGCGTAATTCCTCCACCCGTCACCCCCGTGGGGCCGGAATGCGATCCGTTCCGACCATCGCGGACGAGGGGAGTGTGAGCAAGGGTTGGCGGGAAGGGCGGAAAAAGCGGCAGCCGGTCCAGGGGCTCGGGAAACCGGCTGCCGGGGGTCGTGGGCGGGGTGGAGGTCGGCTTATTCGCCGACCGTGATTTCAGGTTTGATTTTTTCCATGATTTTGTCGCCGATCCCTTTTACCTTGTTGAGGTCGTCGATGGTCTTGAATTGGCCGTTGGTGGTGCGGTGGGCGACAATGGCTTCGGCTTTCGCTTTACCGATTCCGTTGAGTGTCGCCAGTTCCTCGGCGGTGGCCGTGTTGATGTTCACCTTGGCCAAGGCTCCGGTGGCCAGGAACAAGATGAAGATGAGCGCCAGATACAACTGTTTCATAAGACCTCCTTTGGCAATGAATGAATGGGCAACTACACCCGGAATTGCCTAATGGTAGGAAAAAGGAGGTGGCGATGTCAACTCTAAATGTGTCGCAAGGGACTGATGTGTCGTTGTTCTTTTCCTGAAAAGCATTGGGGCACAACGATTTTTGGGCAATTGAGTCGTTTGCGTTTTTTTTCGCATGATATCCTCTGTACCGGTCCTCTTGGTCAGGATGAGTCTCTAGGGCTGGCATGAACAAGGAAACCGATATGCCCTGCCGGGTGTCGCTCGATGCACACAGACGGGAGTCGACTCCTCGGTTGTCTTATTCCGGCCGCCTCGTTGTCGGGGGCATCCTGTTAGCGTGCACCCCCCTCTTCTTCTGGGGGGGGCCGGGGTATTACTCGTCTCGATCCTTTCAGGCCGCCTGGGATCTGGGACATATCCTCTTCTTCTTGCTGGTAACCTTTTGTCTGAACGATATACGCAAAGAAAAGGAAGCGGGGAGTGAAATTGTCTACTTCCTCGCTGTTTTTCTTTTTGTCTTTTGCACCGGTTTGCTTATCGAAACTTTACAGATGCTGGGCAGCAATCGTTCGCCGGGTCTGGATGACATGCTTCGCAACCAGTTGGGGTGTCTGGCCGCATTCGCTTTTTCCAACAGGTCGGCCCTGTTTGCCCATCAGCCTGCCCGTCGCCTCTTCAGGGGAGGGGTTGTTGCTTTGCTGATCGTGGCGGCCTGGCCGTTGTCCAGGGCATTGATCGATGAGTTTCTGGCTGCCCGGCAGTTCCCGGTGCTGGCCGATTTCGAGACACCCTTTGAGCGCTTTCGGTGGGTGAATATAGATCAGTTGCAGGTGGAGAACGAAGAGGTGCGGCATGGCCGCAGATCGGTCCGGGTGCAACTGTCGACCAATAAGTATTCAGGAGTCGCCCTTTTTCATTTTCCTGGTGATTGGAGAGGATACAGGACGTTGCACTGGAGCGTTTTCAATCCTCAGGACAATCCACTTCCGATCAATTGCCGCATCCACGATGTGCATCATAAACAGAACGCCATGGAGTTCAGTGACCGTTTCAATCAGCAGTTTCTGCTCGATTCTGGCTGGAACGACCTCGTTGTCCCGCTGGAGAAGGTGAGGGCCGCTCCGAAAGGCCGGGAAATGGACATGGCCCGTATTGAAGGGTTCGGGCTCTTTGTTATCCAGCAGCCCCGGGCTCAGGCGATCTATTTGGATTACGTCTACTTAGGCAGGTGAGGTGTTGTGAATCGACTCTACCATCCCCGCTCATTTATCTCCTTGCTCCTGACCGGTTTTATCTTTGTTGCCCTGCCGTTGCTCGTTGCCCTGGTGAGTTCTATCCAGATTCTCGATGGCCTGGTGCAGCAAAGTGCGGTGGCGGTATTTCGATCAGCCGGCCGGATAGAAAGCTGCAGGAAGGTGGCTGACCTGCTCCACCGCCAGGAACGGTCCGCCCGGTTGTACGCGGTTCTGGGGGAGGAGGAACAGTTGGAGGACGTGACCGCCAAGCATCGGGAGATAGCTGATTTGCTCCGCCAGTTGCTTGCACTCAATCAGGACAATGAATTGGCGCCGCTGATCGAACAGTTACAGGTCAAGGAATGGCAACTGATCGATGTGCTCACCAGTGTCTCGCGGCTAACCGATGAAGGCAAGGATGCCCATGAGGCTGCTCTCGGAAGCTATAGTGAAATCGGAGCGATAGTTGCCCAGTTGGAACGGTTGAGCAACGTGATGATGGTGCAGGAGGTCGATATTCTCAAGGAGAGGGTACAGAAGAATAAAAATACCCTGGTCTGGCAGGTATCGGGTCTGATCGGCTTCAGCGTTCTGCTGGTCGTTCTTTTCATATCCCTGATCAACAAGCCGGTCAGTCAATTGGACAGGGGCATCGAACGGTTGGGTGAGGGAGATTTCGCTACGCCGATCATGGTATCCGGTCCACGCGACCTGGAGGCGATCGGTGCCAAGCTTGATTGGTTGCGTAAGCGGCTCAACACGCTGGACAGGGAGAAAGTCAGGATGCTGGCCCATATTTCCCATGAGTTGAAAACCCCTCTCTCGTCGATCAAGGAAGGAGCCGGTTTGCTCAAAGACGGGCTGTTGGGGCAACTCAACGAAAACCAGGCCGAGGTGGTCGCCATCCTCGATGCCAACTGCAGCAAATTACAAAAGCTTATCCAGAATATTCTTGATTTCAATATGGCCCAGGCCAAGGAAACCCCCATCGAACTTCAGGAAGTGCGGGTGGATTCGCTTGTCGCCGAGGTTGTCGAGGATCATCGCAACGCCATGCTGGCCCGCAACATCCAGTTTTCTGGAGAGTTTTTGCCGGTGCGGGTGATCGGCAACCGGAAACAGTTGAAAACCGTGATCGACAATCTACTGGCCAATGCGGTCAAGTTTACCCCGGACAATGGAGAGATCAGCATTTCTTTAAAAAAGAAACTGAATATGCTCCACCTCGCGGTTGAAGACACGGGACCGGGAATCAGCGAGGAAGATCGCTCGCAGATTTTTCTCCCATTTTTTCAAGGACAGCAGAAAAACAGATCGGTTGTTAAAGGTTCTGGCCTCGGACTTGCAATTAGCAAGGAATATATTCACAATTGCGGGGGGACACTGCGCTTGGTGCCTAGCCAGAAAGGTGCCCGTTTTGAAGTGTCACTCCCGTATGTGCAGGATGAAATAGGATGAAGATTTTCCATCTGGTGGTCGTGGTGATGTCCCTTATGCTGGTGGGCGGTTGCAGTGGGGCGGGAAAAACGGCGTCGGGGCCGCCCAGGGAAGTGCCCGTTGTTCAGGCAACGGAAGCCGATACTATTCTGGTATGCCTGAACAGCAATGAAAAGTTGTCCCGCAAGGATTTTGTCGCCGCATACAAGACGGCCAAGGACGAAGCGTCCCGGGCCGAGAATGCCGATAAACTCCGCCTGGTCTGCCTCGGTCTAAATCAGCAGGCCTCGTACAAGCAGTTCAAGGAAGGGTTGGAGGTTCTTTCCCGATATATCAAGGAGCATCCTGCCGCCACTCCCGCACTTCAGGGGCTGATGACCCTGATGCAGCGCATCGACCGCGAAAAGATTGTCAAGTGGGCGCAGAGCAGCAAGCGAATGGATGAAAAGGAAGGGCTGGAGGCGGAGAACAGGGAGTTGCAGGAGCGGAACGAAATGCTTGAGAGAAGCGCCGCCCAGGATCAGGTCCGGATCAAGGAATTGCAGCAGCAGATAGAGCAGTTGAAGAACATCGAAAGCATTATAAAAAACAGGGAAAGGTAAGATGGGGCGTCAATATAAGATCCTTCTGGTCGATGATGAATATGATCTGCTACGCCTGTGGAAGTTGCGCCTTGAGAGCAAGAATTACAAGGTCGCGGTGGCAGCAAGCGGCGAGGAGGCATTGGCGACCTTTTCCACCTTCAGGCCCGATGTGGTCCTGACCGATCTGCGCATGCCGGGTATCGATGGCATGGCCCTGTTCGAGGCGATCCGCACCCTCAATAAATCTGTGCCGGTCATCATCATCACTGCCCACGGCTCGATCCCCGAAGCGGTCGAGGCAACCAGGCAGGGTGTTTTTTCGTTTCTGACCAAGCCCATCGAAGGGGCCATCCTCCTGCAGGAAATCGCCAAGGCCATCGAGATGACCGGCGGCGGCGCCGGCGAGGTGATTGAAAGCCGCGAAGAGTGGCGCCAGGATATCATCAGCCAGAGCGCGATCATGGAAGAGTTGCTCTCCCGCGCCAAATTGGTCGCCGAAACCGACTCCACTGTGCTCATCCGCGGAGAGAGCGGCACCGGCAAAGAGTTGCTGGCCATAGCCATTCACAAGGCCAGCCATTACCGGAAAGGTCCGTTCATTCCGGTCAACTGCACCGCCATTCCCGAAACCTTGCTCGAGTCCGAACTGTTCGGCCATGTCAAGGGGTCGTTCACCGGTGCGGTCAAGAGCTATGCCGGTCTGTTTCAGTCGGCGGACCAAGGGACGCTCTTTCTCGACGCGATCGGCGACATGCCGCTGCACATCCAGGTTAAACTGCTGCGGGTCCTGCAGGACCGGCAAATACGGCCGGTGGGCAGCCCCAAACCGGTTCCGGTGAATGTCCGCATCATCTCCGCCACCCATAAGAACCTGGAAGAGGCAATCCTGGAGAACACCTTTCGGGAGGATCTCTTTTATCGCCTGAACGTGGTCAGCCTGGAGTTGCCGCCCCTGCACAAACGCAAGGAGGACATTCCCCTGTTGGCCGAACACTTCGTCACCATTCTCACCGAGAAAAAGGACGGCCAGGAGAAGCGGTTCACGCCGGAAGCCATGAAGATCCTCGTGGAGGCCCAATGGCCAGGCAATATCCGGCAGCTCTATAATGTCGTCGAAAACGCCGTTGCCCTGGCCACTTCGTCGCTGATCACCGAAGACCTGCTCTACGATGCCATCAAGCAGCATCAGAAGAAAATCCTGCCGCTTTCCGAGGCGAGAAGGCAGTTTGAACAGCAGTATCTTATTCAGCTCCTGCAAACCACCCAGGGCAACGTGTCCCAGGCAGCCCGCCTTGCCCAGCGTAATCGAACCGATTTTTACAAGTTACTCAACCGGCACCACATCGTGCCTTCATTGTACAAGGATTGATCGCTTTTCTGTTGTTGCTAAAAAGAAACAGTGATCTGGGGGGGTGCGAAGAAGGTTATTTATTTCAACGGTGAAGATAGTTGCTTTTAAGCGACAGAAAGAGGGAGCGGTTGGCAGGCAGGGCACAGGTAGGTGGCTCTCCCTGCCACTTTTATTTTGAGGATTTGGTGGCCGCAAACCGGGCAGGGCTGATGGTCACGGCCATAGACGTGAAAGGAGTGCTGAAAATAGCCTGGATGGCCACTGACGTTAAGGAAGTCGGCAATGGTGGAGCCGCCGGCCTTGATGGCCTCTCGCAGGATACGTCGGGCCTCCCGAACGATGCGCTGCCAGTCTTCCCGTCTCAGGTCACCGGCTGGGGTGAGCGGGTGGATGCGGGCGGCGAAGAGGGTTTCATTGGCGTAGATGTTGCCGATCCCTGCAATGAGGCGGCTGTTCATCAGCAGGGATTTGACCGGAATCCTGCGACGATGGGCCAGACGGAGAAGGTGGTCGGCGTGGAACCGATCGCCAAGGGGTTCAACCCCCTCCCTGGCTGAAAACCTCTGCTCCGCCTGGGTGGCTTCCGCGGCCGGCCAGACGATGACGGTCCCGAATCGGCGGCTATCGTTGAAGCGCAATTCGCTGTCGTCATCAAGCGACAGGAGAAGGTGGTCATGGACATGGCGTGGGGTTTCTCCGGTCATCAGGCCGAGTTTCCCGGTCATG
>JAUWAH010000223.1 GCA_030602145.1 Desulfobulbus sp. | reverse complement strand
GGCCATCGCCAGGGCGGCTCCACCCTGACCATGCAACTTGCTCGGCGCCTGGAGGGGCTCAACACCCGGACCGTTGCCGGCAAACTCCGCCAGATCGGCCTGGCCCTGTGGCTTGAGGCCCGTCACAGCAAGCGTGACCTGCTCGAGGCCTACTGCAACCTGGTCCCCATGGGCGGCAACATCGAAGGGGTGGGCGCGGCGGCGCGGGTCTACTTCGCCAAGGAGGCAGGGCATCTCACCCTGGCGGAAAGTCTGGCCCTGGCGGTTCTGCCGCAGAAACCGACCGGGCGGCTGGACTTCGGTCCGGAGCAGCAGCAGGCCAGGCGGAGGTTGGCGTCGGTCTGGCGCAGCCGTCATCCCCTGGCCTCGACCGGCATCGAGCTGGCCGAGGAGACCGTGGTCCGCCGGGGTCGCCTGCCCTTTCTCGCCCCGCATTTCACCGACGCCCTGCTCCGCAAGCCGTCGACAGGCCAAGAGATTGACACCACCCTCGATCTCCGCTTGCAGCACCTGACCGAGCGGCTGCTCGGCCGGTACCTGGCCGAACGGGGCAACCGGGGTCTGGTCAATGGCTCGGTGCTTCTGGTCGACCGCCGCGACATGGCCATCAAGGCCCTGGTCGGGTCCGCCGATTACTTCGATCCTGCCATCCACGGCCAGGTCAACGGCACCGCGGCCAGGCGGTCGCCGGGCTCCACCCTCAAGCCCTTTGTCTATGGGCTGGCGCTGGACCAGGGGCTGATCCATCCCCTCTCGATCCTCACCGACAGTCCCACCGCCTTCGGCCCCTTTCAGCCGGAGAATTTCGACGGCCGCTTTGCCGGCCCGATTCCGGCCCGCGACGCCCTCATCCGCAGCCGCAACGTGCCGGCGGTGTGGCTGGCCCAACGGCTCCATGCCCCCGACCTGCACGGGTTTCTCCGCACCGCCGGGGTCGGCGGCCTTCGATCAGCGGCCCATTACGGCCTGTCGCTGGTGTTGGGCGGCGGCGAGCTGACCATGGAGGAACTGGTCGGCCTCTACGGGATGCTCGCCAATGACGGCCGCCTCAGGCCGCTGCGCAGCCGCCGTGACGATCCCCACGTCGAGGGGACTTCGCTGCTGTCGCCCCGGGCTGCCTTCCTGATCCGCGACATGCTCGCCGCCAACCCCCGCCCCGATGGCCGGCCGACGGGTGGCAGGAGCTGGCCGGTCGCCTGGAAGACCGGCACCTCCTGGGGATTCCGCGACGCCTGGACCGTCGGCCTGGTCGGCGACTACATCCTGGCGGTGTGGATCGGCCATTTCGACGGCCACGCCCATCCGTCCCTGATCGGCCTCAAAGCCGCCGCCCCCCTCTTTTTTCGGATCGCCGACGCCCTGGAACTGACCCTGGCCGACGACAAGCCTGCTCCGGTGCAGCCGCCTCCGGATTTGATCAGGATCGAGGTCTGCGCCGCCTCCGGCGACCTGCCCAACCGCTGGTGTCCACACACCGTGTCGACCTGGTTCATGCCCGGTGTCTCGCCGATCCGAATGTCCACTCTCCACAGACCGGTGCGGGTGGAGGCCGATTCCGGCCTGGCCGCCTGCCCGCCCTTTGATCCGGGCCGAACCCGTCTGGAGGTGTTCGAATTCTGGCCCACGGATGTGCAGCGGTTGTTCCGGGAGGCCGGCCTGCCACGCCGTCTGCCGCCCGCCTCGGCCCCCGGCTGTTCCGGCACGACGGCCATTGCCGCCACCGATGAACCGCCCAGGCTGCGCTCGCCCCTGGCCAACGTGGTCTACACCCTGCGGCTGTCGAAACCCGAGGAATCCATCGGCCTGGCCGCCGACCTGGCCGCCGACGGCAATCGCCTGTACTGGTTCGCCGACAACCGCTACCTGGGCAGCGGCGAACGGGGCACCACCCTGCCCTGGCGACCGGACCGCGCCGGCCGCTATGAACTGAGCGTGGTCGACGATCTGGGCCGCAGTGCCAACCGAACCCTGGAAGTGGATATGCTCCCCTGACAAATGCCCCTATGACCGCACCCACGGTTGACAAATGTAGGCACGCTGATATTGTGCATATACACAACAAAACAGATCCCCTCTCTTGCAGACGCCGATGTCATGACCGCATCCATCGAACTTGATCCCTCTCCCTCGCTTCCTGTCCTTTTCCTCCGCTTTCTGCGGCTTGGATTGACCGCCTTCGGCGGCCCGGCCATGGTGGCGTATATCCGCACCATGGCGGTCGAAAAGGAACGATGGCTCGATTCTGAGGGATTCAAGCAGGGGGTGGCCATCTGTCAGACCATCCCGGGGGCAACCGCCATGCAGGTGGCGGCTTATGCTGGCTTGCGAGCGGCGGGTGCTTGGGGTGCCGTTGCCGCTTATGCGGGATTCGGCCTGCCGGCCTTTGTGCTGATGGTGGTGTTGGCGGCTCTCTACCAGGAGAGCCGTGAGCTGGCGGTGGTGGTTTCGGCCTTCAATGGCCTGCAGGTGGTGGTGGTTGCCCTGGTGGTCCATGCCACCGTCCAATTCGGCCGTACCATGGTACGAAACGGCAGAGATGCGGCCCTGGCCCTGCCGGTGGCAGGTTTCCTCTTTCTCGGTGGCCATCCGATCGTGGCCATCGGCTTGGCTGCCCTCATCGGCATACCGCTCTTTTCCATCATCCAGCCGCCCCTGTCGACCATCGCCCGGCAGAACCGTCCCCTGGCCTGGCACCAACTGATGCCCGCCCTGTTCCTCTGCCTGGCCTTGGTCGCGGGCTTGGCCCTGTTGGCTGTCTTCGACCATCGACTGTTCGAGTTGGCCCTGCTGATGACCAGGGTCGACCTCTTTGCCTTTGGCGGCGGCTATGGTTCGGTACCCTTGATGTTCAACGAGGTGGTGACCGTCAAGGGATGGATGACCAGCCAGACCTTCATGGACGGCATTGCCCTGGGTCAGGTGACACCGGGACCGATCGTGATCACCGCCACCTTCGTCGGCTTCCTTCAGGCCGGCCTGACCGGTGCCGTGGCGGCCACCATCGCCATCTTCGCCCCCTCGCTGATCATCCTCTATGCCGTGGTCCCAGTTTTTGACCGCATGCGGAGCAATGTTTTTTTTCAGCGAGCCATGCACGGCATCCTGGTCTCCTTCGCCGGGTTGCTGCTCTCGGTCAGCCTCCGCTTCGGCTTGGCCATCCCCTGGGATATGCTCCGGGTGGGGCTGGCTGTCCTGGCATTTGCCGCCCTGTGGCGGAAGGTCGACATTCTCTGGGTGGTTCTGGCCGGCACCCTGCTCGCGGTGCTTTTCCTGTAAACAGGCGACAATCGCCTGCTCCCTCAGGCGTGCGCCGGCAGGTGCGGCCGGAACCGCCGCCAGAAGACCGGCAGGGAAAGGATAAGAAGCAGGCCGGTGGCGGCCAGCATCAGCCACTCGGGCATGGTCTCGGCGACCTCGCCGATGGTGGCCATGGCCGTTAGCCCCATGGAAAAATACACTCCATCCAGTGCCAGGCCGCAGAGCACGCTGACCACGGAGATCGAGGCCAGGTAGACGGCCACCCCCTTCTTGCCCAGGATCTTGACCAGCACGGCCAGGGCGGCGATATTGGTGGCCGGACCGGCGAGCAGAAAGACCAGGGCCGCGCCGGGACTGACGCCCTTGAGGATCAGGGCCGCGGCGATCGGGGTTGAGGCGGTGGCGCAGATGTAGAGCGGAATAGCGGCCACCAGCATCAGCAACATGGCCTCCAGGCCGCCGCCGAGGTGACGGGAGATCAGGTCGTCGGGCACCAGGACGGTGATGCAGGCGGCGATCACGATGCCGATAAAAAACCAGCCGGCCAGATCCCCCCAGATGTCGGTGGCCGCATACCGCATCCCTTGCCGTACCCTGTGCCACCAGCCGGCGGGACGGCTCGTCGGTTGGTGGCAGCCGCAGCCGTCGTCCCGGCAGGCGATCATCGTTGGTGCCGCCATCGGCAGGGGAGGCGGGGCCGGCTGCTCCTTGCGCCAGAACAGCACATTCTCGAGAATTCCGGCGACCACCGCCGAGACAAAGGCAGCCACGGGGCGGGCAACGGTCAGCAGCGGATCGAGCAGCACCCAGGAGACGGCGATGGAATCGGCGCCCGATTCGGGGGTGGCAATCAGGAAGGCCGTGGTGGCGCCATTGTTCGCGCCCTGCCTCTTCAACTGGGCCGCCGCCGGCAACACCCCGCAGGAACAGAGCGGGATGGGCACGCCGAGCAGGGCCGCCTTGAAGACCGGCTTGACCGTGCCTTTGCCGAGGTGGGCGGCGACGTAGTCCGGCGAGAGAAAGATCTTCAGCAGGCCGGCAACGACCAGGCCGAAGAGAATGTAGAGCGAGGACTGTTCGAGCAGGGTCCAGGCTGCCAGGGCGATGTCGGTGAGCAGTTCCATGGGGGTGCCAGGGTCGAGATAGTTTTATGTTTGACGGTCTCGTAAAGAGTGGATTTCTGTCATTTCGAGAAGCGCAGCGACGAGAAACCTCTCTCGTCTTCCGGAGATTTCTCGCTCCGCTCGAAATGACAAAAAAACTGTTTTCCGACTTTTTACCAATCCATCCTGTTGAATGAACGATGGTGGTTCCGGCGAGGTTGCCATGCCGGAGCACCGAGTTACCAGGGTTCGCTGTGGCCGGCCAATCCGGTCCAGCCATGCTGGTTATTCCCGGACATGCTCCAGGGCCACGTGGATCAGGGTATGGACGTGGTCGTCGTTGAGCCGGTAGTAGAGCACCTGCCCCTGGCGACGGTTGGCCACCAGGGCCGTCTGGCGAAGCTGCCGCAACTGATGGCTGACCGCCGATTCCGAGCATTCAAGCACCGCGGCCAGATCGCAGACACACATTTCACCGTCGTGCAGCGCCCGGAGAATGCGCAGTCGATTAGGATCGCCCATGGTCTTGAACAGCGCCGCCATGGCCTCGTACTCCTCCGCCGGCAGGCCGCCGGCACGGGCCGCCGCTATCCTGTCCGCATGGATGCAGCGTACAGAGCACAAATCCTGATCATCCATGGTCGACCCGTTACTGATGTCGTTTCCACCCATCCAGCCTCCGTTTACCTGAACATATTTTCATATTTTTGTTTAATAACCCGCCAAGACGATTCGGTCAAGCCTCCATAGGCATTCTTCTTGCCATCTATCCAGATTCTGATCATTTTGT
>JAUWAH010000475.1 GCA_030602145.1 Desulfobulbus sp. | reverse complement strand
ATCGAACAGGCAGACACTGGTCCAGGCGTGATAGTAGCCGGCGTACCGAACCCTGGACGGCGGCATCTTCTCGTTGTTGGAACCGTAGGGCGGATCGAGGTAGGCCAGGTCGGCCTTGACCTCGCCGGCGATGTCGAAAATATCCCGGCGCAGAACTCGGTGGTCCGCCGTCGACGGGCACAGTGCCGGCATGGTCAGGTGCAGAGGACGATAGGATCGCGGC
The DNA here is from genome assembly GCA_030602145.1 of Desulfobulbus sp. Lineage (GTDB taxonomy): Bacteria > Desulfobacterota > Desulfobulbia > Desulfobulbales > Desulfobulbaceae > Desulfobulbus. The sequence continues at coordinate 2,309 of JAUWAH010000475.1, read as the reverse complement.
GACCAGCGGTGCAGATAGGAGGCGAAATGGCCCAGGGTGTTGTCGACCCGGTCCAAGGCCAGGATCAGGCTGGTGAGGGCTACCGCCCTGGCGATCGGGTCAAGATGCAATCGCTCTATTTCCAGACGGATGGCATCGAGCTTGCGGGTATTGTGCCGCTGCCAGGGTCTTTTGCGACCGTCGGCCTGAACCGAACAGCCGCCGTTGGTCTCGCCGCCGTAGTGTTCGCTGAACCAGCCGTCCGTCGGCAGCACCCCATTGAGGTGGTCGATCAGGGCCCGATACTCCCTGCTCTGCCGTCCACCGAGCAGATAGCAGGTGGCGAACATTTCGGACCAGACGGCAATGTCGTTGCTGAGCACGACATGACCACAGTGGGCCAGAGCCTGGGAAACACGGGTCGTGCCGGAAAATCCGTCCAGTACCGTCCCGGCACCGGTTCGGTTCACCAGGGCGAGGATGGCCGGCAGCAGGCGCAGCTTTGAGCCGGCATACTTGATGCCCTCGGTGGGCGGCGGGTGCGGATGCTGAGTGTACAAAACGGGGTGCCTGCTCCTTGTCAGTTCCCAATCATACCCCGCCTCGGCTGCTCCGGCAATCCTCCCCGTCCCCGGCTGCTGGCCTTGCCATGGAAGATCTTCTCTCGGCCTGAATGCGACATCGATCCGGTTGTGCATCCGATGCCTTGAATGGCGGTGAAACCGTTTCCTAATCATTGCTGACAGGATTATAATATTGACGGCAAACAAAGCTGTTTGCTATAGCAGAGCAGCACCTGTTCCACCCTTGAAGCAGAGCAACCGCAAGGCGTCCGGCGGATGAGCCCATCGACTCCCCATGGAATCTTGTGGTACTCCCTACAGCGCCGGGCGCAGCAAGGCGATCAATCCGTTGCCGCACATCCGAAAAAAAGGTAAGCAGTGGTAGGCAATACGCGACAACCCCGACACCTTGCCGATCATCCACCACGCACGCGACAGGATATTCTATGAAAGGAATCTACGCCGGGAGTTACGATCCGCCGACCAACGGCCATCTGTGGATGATTGAACAAGGGGCTCGCTTATTCACCACCTTCTATGTGGCGGTGGGCCAGAACTCGCAAAAGGAATACTGCTTCACCCTTGACGAACGCACGGAGATGCTCGAAGAACTGTGCGCCCGCTTTGACAACGTCAAGGTGGTTCACTTCGAGAACAAGTTTCTGGTCAAATACGCTGAATCGATCGGGGCCGATTATATTCTCCGCGGCATCCGCAACGAAAAGGATTACACCTACGAGCGCGGCATGCGCTACGTCAACGGCAACATGACCGATACCATCCAGACCCTGTTCATGATGTCACCCCGCAATCTGGTCGAGGTGAGTTCCAGTTTAATCAAGGGATTGGTGGGCTCCGATGACTGGGAACAGGTGGTGCGTGAATATGTCCCCGACACGGTCTTCTACAAGATGCTCAGCAAATTCGGCGGCATCCACCTGATCCCGCCAACAAACAGGGCCGTGGCAACAACCTGAACAGTCGGGTTTCATTCTTTCAACGCAGGGTGCGTAGCCGACACCAAAACATCTTGACCGGCCACCAAGGCTCTTGGCCGTTTCCTGACGTTTTTCTCCCCGGCCCGTCCGAATCCCCGGCCCCGGTCCCCATGCTGTCTGGCTCTTTCGATGCATCACAACGATAATCCGTTTCATTTTCTGCCGCATCCCTGGGACCGGATCCTGCCCCAAGCCGCCACCCTGACGGTCTGGGGGCTCTTTTTCGGTACGATCTATCTGTTGCGGTCGTTCTTTCTGCTGCTGTTTCTGACCTTTGTTTTTTCCTACATCCAGGCACAAAGCGTCAACCGTCTCGAACGCTACATTGCCAACAGAATCGCCAGGGTGGTGATGGTGGCCCTGTGCATCCTGGGTATCCTCACCGCAGCCGGCATTTTTCTCGTCCCCAAGGTCAAGCAGCAGACCGAGGTCTTTGCCAGTCAGTTCACCACCTATCTTCACCGGGTCGACCAGGAAGTATTTACCCTGAGCAAACGTTATCCCCTGCTGGGCGAGATCTTCCCGGAAATCGCCGTCACGCCGGGGGCGGCCATTCTCGAGGGAAACGAGAAAAAGGGGCTGAAGCACTCGCCCACCGCCACCATGCTTCAGCAACTGCTCCACTTCGGCGGGACCGGCTCAGGCGGGCAGAACATTGGCCATCTGGTCGGCACCCTGGGCAACATCGGCGGAAAAATCGCCGCCTTCACCTCGGCCTTTCTGCTCGCGCTGCTCTTCTCCTTTCTGATCGTCCTTGACCTGAACAACC
>JAUWAH010000249.1 GCA_030602145.1 Desulfobulbus sp. | reverse complement strand
GCCGCAAGCGGTCCTCCACCAGGGTGCCCAGTTTGAGAATGGTCTTTTTCAGTTCATCGATCTCGCGATGAAAGTGCATGTGCTTGCTCACGGGATGCCTCCGGTTCGGTTAGGTGACGGCCAAGACGAATCATGCTTGTTTACCTGGTGTACATTATCGCTCGATTAGAAACATGTTAGGACAATGTTAGCTTTTTTCTTTTCCCTTGCAACCTCGGAGGCGGTGCATAACAGTACCCGAAACAGCATGCAGGCACCACAGCGGGAGAAAAAAGTGAGGAAACCAAGCATCCTGGTTGTCGAAGACGACACCGACATCCAACAGCTTGTCAGCTACAACCTGATCAAATCCGGATTCAACGTCACCTGCGCCGACAGCGGCGAGGAGGCCTTGCAGTTGCTCAGTCGGGAAACGGTCGACGCCATGGTGCTCGACCTGATGCTGCCCGGCAAGGATGGCGGCGAGGTGTGCCGGGCGGTGCGCAGCCAGGAGGCCACCCGCGCCCTGCCGATCATCATGCTCACCGCCAAGAGCGAGGAGGATGACATCGTCGCCGGGCTGGAGTGCGGCGCCGACGACTATGTGACCAAGCCCTTCAGCCCGAGGGTGCTCATCGCCCGGATCGAGGCAGCCCTGCGCCGGACCCCGGAACCGGGTGGCGAGGCGGACAGCGACGCCGGCCTGATTTGCCGGCACGGCATGGAGATCCATCCCGGTCGGCATGAGGTGCGGGTGGACGGCCGCGAGGTCCATCTCACCGCCTCGGAGTTCACCATCCTGGAGTTGCTCGCCGGCCGACCCGGCTGGGTCTTCTCCCGCCAGCAGATCATCGACCAGATCCGCGGTTACGATTACAGCATCACCCCCCGGGCCGTGGATGTCCAGATCTTCGGCCTGCGCAAGAAACTGGGGGAGGTCGGCACCTGCATCGAAACGGTGCGCGGCATCGGCTACCGTATCCGCGAGTAACCGGCAAGGCCGGACCACCGCTGCATCACCGCCTTTGACCGTGGTTCCAAAGGCCGCCACCATTCCTGACTCCGGATTGAAAACCCATGCGCAACGTTCGTCTCTTCTGGCAGATCTTTCCGACCTGCGTCGGCATCACCCTCGTCTCGATGCTCCTGATCGCCTGGCTGGCGACCACCACCGGCCGCACTTTCTATATCGACCGGCTCAAGACCGAGGTCCGCGAGCGGGCCCTGCTGATCGAACCCACCGTTGCCCATCTCAGCCGCGGCGAGAGCAAGCCGCTTGAGGATTATGTCCGCCAGGCAGGCCGGCGCGCCGCGACCCGGATCACTGTGGTCGACGTCGACGGTCAGGTGCTGGCCGACTCCAACGAAGATCACACCCTGATGGACAACCATGGCAAGCGGCCCGAGGTGGCGCCGGCGCTGGCCGGCGATACCGGCTTTGCCCAGCGCCTCAGTCGGACGTTGGGCGAGGACATGCTTTATGTTGCCATTCCGGTCAAACTCGGCCCCGAACAGCGGGCAGGCGCCCTGCGGCTGGCCATCGCCGTCAGTCCGGTGGAGGCCATGCTCTCGGAACTGCACCGGGAAGTGCTGGCCATCGGCCTGGCCGTCTCCGTGCTGGCCGCCCTGCTCTCCCTCTATTCCGCCCGCCGGATCAGCCGCCCCTTGGAGGAGATGAAGCGGGGGGCCGAACAGTTGACCAAGGGCCGCATCGACCAGCTGGTCAAGATCGACGCCGAGCACATGTCGCTGGAAATGGCCGGTCTGGCCGCGTCGATCAACGCCATGGCCGACCAGATCAACCGCCGCATCCGCGTCATCATCCAGCAGCGCAACGAGCTGGAGGCGGTCTTTTCCAGCATGGCCGATTCGGTGGTGGCCATCGACGCCGACAAGAAGATCATCCGCATGAACCAGGCGGCCGCATCGCTCTTCAACCTGCCCTCGGAGGTGGTCAAGGGCAAGGCGGTGGAAGGGGTTATCCGCAACGGCTACCTCATCGAACTGATCGAATCGACCCTGACCCACAACCTCCAGCAGGAGCAGAAGATCTCCCTCTTTTCCGGTGCCGAACCGATCATTCTCCAGGTGCACGGCGTGCCGCTGCGCGACGAGGACAACCGCACCATGGGCGTGCTTCTGGTGATGACCGACCTGACCAAGCTCAACCGGCTGGAGACCATCCGCCAGGATTTCGTCGCCAACGTGTCCCATGAGCTGAAAACCCCGATCACCGCCATCAAGGGGTATGTGGAGACCCTGCTCGACGGAGCGCTCGACGACCGGGATACCGCCCGGCGCTTTCTGGACATCGTCATCCGCCAGGCCAACCGGCTGGACGCCATTGTCGACGACCTGCTGACGCTTTCCCGCATCGAGGACCGGGAGAGCAAGGAGGATCTGATGCTGACCGAGGCGGAGGTGGGGCCGGTGCTGGAGAGCGCCCTGCAGACCTGCGCCGTCCACGCCGACGAAAAGGACATCATCCTCCAGGTCGACTGCGACCAGCCGTTGGCGGCCCGGATCAACCAGCCGCTCCTGGAGCAGGCGGTGATCAATCTGCTCAACAATGCCATTGCCTACAGCCCGCACGGCTCGCTGGTCACCCTGCATTGCCAGGGTTCCACCACGGTCCAGGGTGAGCCGCTCGTCCATTTGAGCGTCATCGACAACGGTCCCGGCATCGCCCGGGAACACCTGCCCCGCCTGTTTGAACGGTTTTACCGCTGCGACAAATCCCGCAGCCGCGATCAGGGCGGCACCGGCCTGGGGTTGTCGATCGTCAAGCACATCGCCCAGCTCCACAACGGCTCGGTGGAGGTGGACAGCACGCCCGGCCAGGGTTCGACCTTCACCATCACCCTACCGGCGGTGCGCAGCCAGTTTCCGGACACGGACGCCTGATTCGCCGCCACCCGGATCAGGCGCGGTGGAGCGCCTGATGCACCGCCTTGGCCAGCGCCTGGATGGTGTAGGGTTTCTTGACATAGCGCCGGACCCCCAATTCCATGGCCTTCTGGACCCGGTCGGTCTCGGCGTAGCCGCTGACGATCACCGCCCGCTGGCCGGGACGGAGCGCCAGGGCCCGCTGATAGGTCTCCAGACCGTCGATCCCCGGTGTCATGATCATGTCCAGAAGCAGGAGATCCACCGGCCGGTCGGCCAGAGAGGCCAGGGCCTCCTCGCCGCTGGCGGCCGTTTCGACCCGGTAGCCCAGCTCGACCAGCATCGCCTCGGCCAATCGGCGCTGCTCGGGAATATCGTCGACCAGAAGCAGGGTTTCGCCGTTGCCCCGGTAGAGGGCAAGTTCGGTGGAGGTGCCCGCCGGTTCCTCCTCTTCACGGGTGGCCGGGAAGAGGAGGGTGAAGGTCGTTCCCCGCCCCTCGGCGGAGTCGACCACGATATAGCCGCCATGATCCATGACCGTTCCCCAAACCACGGTCATGCCCAGGCCGGTGCCGCTGCGGCCCAGGTGCTTTTTGGAGAAGAAGGGCTCGAAGATCCGGCCCAGATCCTCCTCGGCAATCCCCATCCCCGCGTCGATCACCTCCAGGACCACATACTCGCCCTCCTTGACCTGTTCGTAGCCCTGCACGGGTTGATCGAGATACCGGTTTTCGGTGCTGAGCACAATGGTTCCACCCTCCGGCTGGGCTTCGACGCCATTGACGACCAGATTCATGACCGTCTTCTGAAGATGCACCGGCGAACCCTTCATCCGCAGCAGATCCGGAGCCAGCCGCTTGTCGATGCGGATATCCGGGTGGGCGGTACGCAGCGAGATGCACTCCGGTGAGGCTAGGTACCTCTCGATCAGCGCGTTGAGGTCCAGGACCTTCGGCTGCATAACCCCCCGCCGGGCCAGGGTAAGCAGATCCTGGACAATCTCGCTGGCCTTGAGGCCCGAATCCCGGATGGTTTCGATATGGCGTCGCTGCGGACTGTCGGCGGGCAGGTTGGCGAGGATCAGGTCGGGGTAGCCGACGATGCCGGAGAGGACGTTGTTGAGGTCGTGGGCGACACCGCCGGCCAGCACGCCCAGGGCCTCCATTTTGCGGCTCTGGTCGAGTTGTTCCCTGAGACTGTCGATGGCCGCGGCCGCCTTGCTCCGCTCGTCGATCATCTGGTTGGCGGCCTGGGCCAGCCCCTTGAATTCGTCGAAGTGGATGGCCCGCTCGTCCACCAGGCTCGCTCCGGTGGCGGCGCGTTCGAAAAAGGCGGTGAACCCCTTGAAATTGGCGGCAATCTTGTTGCTGATCAGGTGGGAGACGACGGCAATGAACAGCAGGCTGAAAACCAGGGTGGACACCAGCCAGTTCAGGCTGTGGCTGATCTTGTCCTCCAGCGCCGCCCGTTTCCGGGCCAGGATTTCAGTGACCTCATCGATGTAGACGCCGGTGCCGACCACCCAGCGCCACTCATCGATCGCCCGGGCATAGGTCATCTTGGCCGAAGGCTCTCCCGTGGTCGGCCGTCCGGAAGCCACGTAATCGAGAAAGACCGCTCCCTCCTCCCGGCAGCGCCGGATCAGTTCCCGTACCACCGGCACCCCCTGTGAATCCCTGAACATCCATTGATTGACGCCGATGTTCTCGGGTTTGTAATGGGCCAGGGTGATGGCTTCGTAATCATAGATAAAGATATAGCCGTCCTTGCGAATCCGGATGGTCTTGATGCGATCCAGGGTCCGGCGCTGAATCTCCGCCTCCACCTCCTCGGTATACTCGCCGGTGCCGATCCACCAGTCGAACGGCGCGAACATCTTGGCGTAGCCGACCTTCTCG
>JAUWAH010000101.1 GCA_030602145.1 Desulfobulbus sp. | reverse complement strand
CGGCCAGCCACCGCTCTACCGTCTTGGGAAGGGGAAAAAGGAACAATATTTTCTCAACGATGAGGACCTGAGCGCCTTTCTTTATTCTCAGGCCAGCCAGATGATGCGTATTCAAACCGAACAGGATCAGGTCATCGCCGGGGAGGATCTGGTGCAAGTCCTGCGCAAGCTGTCCGCCTTCGCCAAGGTATTAACCTACCTCGAACGGTTGAATATTCCCGAATCCCTGGTCCTCTTTCTGCTTGAACAGGATGTGCATTCCGCCCGTCAGTTCGAAGATCGCGGCTTTGTCGACAGCCTGGTGGCGCAACTCGGTCAACAAGGAGCCACGGTCGGACCCGTCCGGACCTGTGCGTGGCGGCCCGCGGGCGTCGAGTGCGAAGTCGTTTTTCGCGGTCAGGGACATATGGCCACCCTGCTGGGACCCGGGATTCCACTGATTAACGAGTATCGTCATGCCCTGGAACTGTACAAGACCATCAGGTCCTATCTGCAGGGTACATTTACGGTGACCAAGACAGCCGGTTCCGGCCAGGAAACCGTCTTCGAAGCGGAAAACTGGCGGCGACTGATCGAACTGGTGCGCGAGGAGACCTTCAAGGGCTACCATCTGCAACGGTATAAGGGGTTGGGCGAGATGAATCCCGAACAATTGTGGGAAACGACCATGAACCCGACCAACCGGACCCTGGTGCAGGTGAAGATAGACGACATGGAGATGACCGACGATATTTTCACCACCCTCATGGGCGACAAGGTCGAGCCTCGAAGGGATTTCATCCAGAATCACGCCCTCGAAGTCGCTGATCTCGACATCTGATTCGAATCCGTGCGCTCCCTCCCTCTTTATCAGCCAGCCTTGCTCAGGACAACACAATGACGGAACAAGCAGTCGAAAGCGGCCAGCAGCCGACGATCGCCATCTCCAAGGAATTACGAAAGTCCTACCTGGATTACGCCATGTCGGTGATCATCGGTCGCGCCCTGCCCGATGTCCGCGACGGGCTCAAACCGGTCCATCGCCGCACCTTGTTTGCCATGCGCGAGTTGGGCAACACCTATAACCGGCCCTACATCAAGTCGGCGCGCATCGTCGGTGATGTGATCGGTAAGTATCATCCCCATGGCGATACCGCTGCCTACGACACCCTGGTGCGCATGGCCCAGGACTTTTCCATGCGCTATCCCCTGGTGGACGGCCAGGGCAACTTCGGGTCCATGGACGGCGACTCGGCGGCGGCCATGCGCTACACCGAAGCGCGGATGACCCGGCTCGATCAGGAACTGGTGGCCGATCTCGACAAGGAAACAGTCGATTTTGTCCCCAACTATGACAATTCGCTCCAGGAACCGGCGGTTCTGCCCTCAAAGATTCCCAATATTCTCATCAACGGCTCGGAAGGCATCGCCGTGGGCATGGCCACCAAGATCCCGCCGCATAACCTGACCGAGGTTATCAACGGCCTGATCGCCCTGGTGGATAATCCCGAGATCACCGTCCACCAGTTGATGGAGGTCATCACCGGGCCGGATTTCCCCACCGGCGGCTTTATCTGCGGTCGGGCCGGCATCCGCGAGGCCTATGAAACCGGCCGCGGTGTGATCGTCATGCGCTCCAAAACCCACATCGAACAACGCGGTGCCCATGGGGAATCGATCATTATCACCGAAATTCCCTTCCAGCAGAACAAGGCCGCCCTGGTGGAGAAGATCGCCCTTCTGGTCAAGGAGAAGCGGATCACCTCCATCGCCGACATCCGCGATGAGTCCGACCGACACGGGGTACGGGTGGTACTCGACCTGCGCGCCAATGAAGTTCCCGAGGTGGTGATCAACCAGCTCTACAAGATGACCCCGCTGCAGAAGAGTTTCGGGATCATCCTGCTGTGCATCGTCAACAATCGTCCGGAAGTCCTCAATCTCAAACAGATACTCCAATACTTCCTCGCCCACCGCAAGACCGTGATTTACCGGCGCACAGCCTACGAACTGCGCAAGGCCGAGGAACGGGCCCATATCCTGGAAGGACTGAAAATAGCCATCACCCACCTGGACGAGGTGGTTGAACTCATCAAGACCTCGGCCAATCCCGCTGAAGCGAAGGAAGGGTTGATACAGCGGTTCGCCCTTACCGAAATCCAGGCCCAGACCATCCTCGACATGCGGCTGCAACGCCTCACCGGTCTGGAGCGGGACAAAATCATCAGCGACTACAACGAGATCATAGAGAAAATAGCCTGGCTTAAACAGGTGCTCGGCGACGACGCTCTGGTGGTCAAGATCATCCGTGAGGAATTCGAACAGATCCGCGAGGAGTACGGTGACGTCAGGCGCACCGAAATCATCGACGCACCCGACGAGATCCTGCCCGAGGACCTGATCGCCCCGGAGGAAATGGTGGTGACCATCTCCCACTCCGGATACATCAAGCGCAATCCGATCAACCTCTTCCGTGCCCAGCGGCGGGGCGGCAAGGGCATAAAGGGCATGGTCACCCTGGATGACGACTTTGTCACCAACCTCTACACCGCCTCCTCGCTCGACACCTTCCTCTTTTTTACCAACAGGGGTCGGGTGTTCTGGCGCAAGGTGTACGAGTTGCCATTGGCCGGCCGCACAACGCGGGGCAAGGCGATCGTTAATCTGTTGGAGCTGAGCGAAGGGGAAAAGGTGGCGGCCATCCTGCCGGTGGCCGATCTGGCCAACGTCGACGACAACGTTTCGGTGCTCACCGTCACCAAGCTCGGGAGGGTCAAGAAAACCTTCATCTCCGAGTACAAACGGCCAATGCGCAAGGGGAAATTCGGCCTGACCATCCGCGATGACGACGAAATTCTCTCCGCCGCCGTTACCTCGGGCAACGACGAGATCATCCTGGTCACCAGGAACGGTCTGTCCATCCATTTCCATGAAGACGACATCCGCGCCATGGGCCGCCTGGCCGCCGGCGTCAAGGGCATCACCCTTGGTGAGGGAGACGAGGTGGTGGGTATGGCGGTGCTGCAGAGCGACGATTCCATCCTGACGGTCACCGAGAACGGCTACGGCAAACGAACGGCGGTAGCCGAATATCCTCTCCAGAACCGGGGAGGCAAGGGGGTGGTCACCATCAAGACCAGCGAACGCAACGGTCAGGTCATCGGTGTGCTGCCGGTGGTCGACGAGGACCAGGTGATGCTCATCACCAACAGCGGTAAAATCATCCGCATGCCCATGGATACAGTGCGGATCATCGGCCGCAACACCCAAGGAGTCCGTCTCATCAATCTGGACGAGGGCGAAGCGGTGGTCGACGTGTCGATGCTGGCCCGGGAGGAGGGGGTTGACGGCGGGGATGACGGTTTCGAGGAGGAAGGTGATGACGAATAAGGTGGCGATGATCGGTGCCGGTAGCTGGGGCACCGCCCTGGCCCTGCTTTTGGCACGCAAGGGAATTGCCGTTGTCCTGTGGGATCATGACTTGGAGCATGTCGCGCAATTGGCCAGGGATCGCGAAAACAGACGCCACCAACCCGGCCATCCTTTTCCGGACACCCTGACGACATCAGCCTCGCTCAAAGAGGCGGTCGGCGAGGCCGATTGCGTGGTGATGGTGGTGCCATCCCATGGCTTTCGGGCGGTGTATGGCCAAGTGTATCCTTTTTTACGCAACGACGCGCTGGTGGTTTCGGCGACCAAGGGCATTGAGATCGAGTCCACCATGACCATGACCCAGATCATGGCGGCCGAAGGCGATGGGACCAAAACCGTGCATCTCGGCGTGTTGAGCGGCCCCAGTTTCGCCGCCGAGGTGGCCGACCGGCAACCGACCGCAGTGACCGTGGCCTTTGCCAGCCAGGAAGCGGCATCGTCCGTGCAACGGCTGTTTGCCACCGAATACTTCCGCGTCTACACCTCAGGTGATGTCATAGGTCTGGAGATCAGCGGCGCCTTGAAGAATGTCATCGCCATCGCCGCCGGCATCTGCGACGGTCTCGGGTATGGTCTCAACACCCGGGCCGCTCTCATCACCCGGGGGCTTGCGGAGATCACCCGCCTAGGGGTAGCCCTGGGCGGCGAGCCACCCACCTTTGCCGGTCTGGGAGGTTTGGGCGACCTGGTCTTGACCTGCACCGGCGACCTGAGCAGGAACCGGACGGTGGGATTGAAACTTGGCTCTGGCTTGACCCTCGACCAGGCCTTGCAGGAGATGAAGATGGTGGCCGAAGGGGTGAAGACCACCCGATCGTGCACCAAGCTGGCCGCTGATCTGGGAGTGGAAATGCCCATTCTGGAACAGGTTTATCAGGTTCTCTACGACGATAAGCGCTGCCAAGAGGCGGTGACCGAACTGTTCCAAAGGGACCTGAAGCAGGAAGCGGAATTTCTTTCCCGTTAAACCACCAATGGGGACATCTGGGCAATGGACCCGTCCCTTGACCTTTGACCACGGAGGACTGTCATGAAAAAATGGGAATGCACGGTGTGTGGCTATATCCATGAGGGAGAGGAACCACCCGACGAATGTCCGGTCTGTTCGGCAGACAAGAGCATGTTTGTCGAGGTGGTGGAGAAAGCCGGTCCAGAGACGGCAGCAACCCCGGAAATGACCGATCCACCGCAGACTGCTGCGCCACAGACCGCCATGGCGAAACTCTATACCACAGCCTCGGCCTTGATCCTTAAGCACCACCTCCACCCCATCATGGTGCACACCCCAAACGGTATTGTACCGATGGCCCTGATTTTTCTGCTGATCACCGCCTTTTTGGACCAACCCCTGTTCGAAACAGCGGCCCTCTATAGTTTTGTGTTCGTCTTTCTCTCTATGCCGCTGGTCTTGTTCACTGGATACGAGGTCTGGCAGAAGAGGTATCGCGGAGCCATGACCTCCATCTTCAAAATCAAGATCGGCGCCTCGGCGGTGACCGTTCTCCTGTTGCTTGCCCTGATTATCTGGCGGGCGGTGCAGCCGGATATCGTCACCACACCCTCCACCGGCCGCTGGGTGTTTCTTGCCTTGGCGCTGATCCTGGTAGGTGCTGTGGGAGCCGCCGGTCACATGGGCGGTAAACTGGTCTTTGGCTCAAGGAAAAATTAAATACCGCTGGTGATAAACAATCCTAATTGATTTTTATTCTTGTTTGTGCTTGATTCCCGATTCTATGTCGGGTAGGATTGACGGAATGAATACAGCACCAGACCATCAACCGACCAACCACAGGAGGAAAGCAATGGCTACAACGAAGGATAATTTAAAAGAAGCATTTGCCGGTGAAAGTCAAGCGAACCAGAAGTATCGCGCCTTTGCAAAAAAGGCGGAAAAAGAGGGTTTTGCAAACATAGCCAAACTGTTCCGGACCACCGCCGAGGCGGAACGCATCCACGCCGAGGGGCACCTGAAGGCGCTCGACATGATCGCCTCCACAGCCGATAACCTGCAGGCTGCCATCGACGGCGAGACCTATGAATTCACCACCATGTATCCGCCCATGGTTGAACTGGCGACGGCCGACGGCCACAAGGCCAAGACCATGTTCAAGTTTGCCGTCGACGCCGAAGCGGTGCACGCCAACATCTACGCCAAGGCCCTGGAGGCGGTGAAAAAAGGTGTGGATCTCGATGTCAGCGAATTCTATCTCTGTCCGGTCTGCGGCTACATTGAGTTGGGTTCGGCACCGGAGAAATGTCCGGTGTGCGGGGCCAAGCAGGCTATCTTTGAGCAGGTGGCCTGATCTCCGGCAGAAAAGCGTCTGCCACCGCATCGTCTCCCACCCGGTTAGACCGATCGATGGTGTTCCCCCTTGGAGCAAGAGACGGTAAGTGACACAATAAACCGCTCCCCGCCGCGACCCCCTGCGGCGGGGAGCTTTCCTTCCAGCCCGCACCTGTCAATCGTTTCTTGCCGTGAGCCTGCTTGATCAACACTCCGTTTTTTCCGCCATGCTCCAGGACGGCCCCTTCGCCGTCGAGGACGATCCGCCACTGATCCACCCGTTTTCCCGCAAAGCCAAGGAGTGGGTTCGCCTTCTCCAGGCCAACCAACTGCTCAAAACCAAATACCGTTCGGTGCGCAACCAGATCTTCGATCTGTTGGGCATCAACAGCTACGATGAGGTCCTGATCCTCATCCACGACAAGTCCCGGCGAGCCGCAGCCACCGAGCGCGCCCATCTACTTCTGGGTAACTTGTTCGGCCTCGGTGATTCCCGCCGGGAGGTCGTCCGCCACCTGCACGAATACGCCCGTACCGCCGACGACGTCATCAGTTCGCTGCGGGGCAAGGTGCTGGCACCGTACAGTGCCCATATCGAAACCACCAACGAGATTGTCACCGCCTGGGATCCGGTCGAACTGCTGCTGGCCCTGTTCGACGAACGGTATCATAAAAAGGCCCGGTTCGAGGCCAAACGCAAACTGGCGCTGATGGGACTGGCCGGTTCCATCGACCAGAGGGAGCGGGAGACGAAAATCGGTGAAAAATTCCTGGGGTTTCTGGAATTTCTCAATGCCTTTGTCTGGAGCCCCGATTATCGGATCGGCGAACTCGATATCCGCTATCTGTTCAGCACCCATCACCCCGACGATTTCAGTTGCCGGACGGTACAGGTGCTCTCCGAGGAGGAGGCAAGCCGGATCACTCCCGCTGCCGGAGAAAAACTAACCCTGGTCAAACGGCGGCGATTCAGGGATAACGGCACCGACATCCCCGTGTATGTCACGGTGCGCAAGAAGGAGCCTGCCGCCAAGGTGCTCAAGCTGCTGCGCAAGAACGAGAAAAATCCGGCTGCGGCGGTCGATGACGAACTCGGCCTGATGGCGGTGCTCAATTCGGTCAACGATGTCAAACGGTTCGTGCGCCACCTCACCCGCAGCGCGGCCCGGGCCGAATCCTTCATGACCCTGGAGGATATCTCCGATACCCTCACCGGCGGCGAGTACAGCAGCGGCTCCACCGGCAGTTCGGGCAAGACCTCGATGCTCAAGTTCTTTGCCCGCACCGGCGGCATGCGCATCGAGTTCATCATCCACACCAACCGTTCCTACCTCAATTACATCTACCAGCGCGACGTTGCCCACGACGAGTACGAGGTCAAGAGGATCTTCGACACCGGCGTGGTCGCCTTTCTCTTTCCCCCCGACATCTATCACCTCGACCTGGACGCGATCCGCACTCGCCAGTTGGCCTGGTTCCGCAGGCAGATCGAAGAGAACACCCCCCGCCCGATCAGTTAAAAGAGGAAGGGGAAGGCCGGCTCACGTTCCGGGTGGATCGTGTGGATGGTGAGCAGGGGCAGGGGAATACCCCGGTTTTCATGCAGGGAAATCGGCCCCCGGATCCGCACCCACGCATCGGTGCCCGGAACCGAATGACCGTTCTGCCTGGCGAGCACGAAGACAGGCCGGGCATCGGCGGCGCAACAGGTCACCAGAAAGCGGTAACAGATGAACAGATCTTCAGGGAGCTGGTCGTCGCGCAGCACCTGGCAGACCGTCTCCACCTCCCGGCCGGCCAGTTGCACCACCTCGGCGTTGATTCGGGTGAGCGGCATGACGTCGGCTTCCGGTTCGATATCGCCCGGGTTGACCATCGCGGTCGGATCATCGTCGCCCTGGAGCGCGGCACCGTTGACATCCACCACCATTCTCCGCATGAAGGTCTGGGAGTCGAACCGCGCCGACGGCAGCATGACCAGGCCGTAGAGGATCGGCACCAGCAGAATGACCACCTTCGGCCATTGCCAGCGAAGAGGGGAATCCGGCTTGATGTACGCCTGCGTCCAGGTGACGGCGAGAAACAGG
>JAUWAH010000188.1 GCA_030602145.1 Desulfobulbus sp. | reverse complement strand
CCGTAGCCGACACCCTCCCGGACAGCGAAGAACATGAATCCGAGGAAACCACCACCACTTACCTGCGGGAGATGGGGCAGTTCGATCTCCTCACTCCCGAGGAGGAGGCCAAGTATTCCAAAACGATCCGGGAAGGATTCGATGCCATAATCGAGGCCATCCGCCAGGATGTTTCGGGGGTGGCAGAAATCAAGATGCTGGTGGACCGCATTGATCTCTGGCAGCGCCGGGATCCGACGCTCAAGCCAAAAAAACAGCAACTCAATTACATGCGGCACTGTGTTAATATCGCCAACCGCAATCATTCCGACAAGCGTGAACTGTTCGAACTCAACACCAAGATAGAAGCCTACAACCGCTCCATCGAGTTTGCCAAGGATTCGATGATACGGGCCAACCTCCGCCTGGTGGTGTCCATTGCCAAGCGGTACATGCATCAAGGATTGACCCTGGCCGACCTTATCCAGGAAGGCAACCTCGGCCTGATGCGAGCCGTCTTCCGTTTCGACTACAAAAAAGGCAACAAGTTCTCCACCTACGCCTCCTGGTGGATCAGGCAGGCCATCACCCGGGCAATTCTCGACAAAACCAGGACCATCCGTCTTCCTGTCCATTTCCTTGAACTGCGCAGCCAGTTTTTCAAGGCGTTCTACTCCCTGCTCAAGGAATTGGGCCGCGAGCCGACCCCGGTGGAAATTTCCAAGATGACAGATCTGCCGATGGACAAGATTCTTGCCATCCTCGAAGCCTCACGCGAGCCCATTTCGCTTGAAACCCCGGTCGGTGACGACGATTCCACCCTGGGTGACTTCCTGGAGAATCAGGAATCAGAATCTCCCTACGATGCCGTCCAGAACAGGGAGTTGGCGCATCGGGTGACCGAGGTGCTGTCCACCCTGACCGATCGTGAGGAAAAAATCATTCGTTTGCGATTCGGCATCGGTGAAAAAGCAGAATACACCCTGGAAGAGATCGGCAAACGGTTCAACGTTTCCCGTGAACGCATTCGCCAGATCGAAAAGAAAGCCCTGAATCGACTTCGGCATTCAAGCCGCCGGGAAAAACTTCGGTTCTTTCTCGATTGATCGACCGGTTTCACCCATGACCACGAGCCCCTTGCGTAAAGGGGCTTCTTTTTTTGCCGCAGGCAGGCGGAGAAGATGGACACATATATCGAACAGGCCGGATTAGGCTCTATTCTGACCAAGGTCAGAGCCGGAGAACGACTCTCTGTTGAGGACGGACGACGCCTCTATTCCCATCCCGATATCCTTGCCCTCGGCTACCTGGCCAACATTGTTCGGGAACGGTTAAACGGCAACAAGGCTTTTTTCATCTACAATCAGCACATCAATTACTCGAACATCTGCACCAATCTTTGCAAATTCTGTGCATTCGGCAAGGAAAAGGGGCACGCGCTCGCCTATGAGATGACCGTGGCTGAGGTGCAGGAGAAGGTCAGGCAGCGACTGGACGAGCCGATCCGGGAGATCCACATGGTGGGAGGCATCCATCCCGACCTGCCATTTTCCTATTATCTCGATTTGCTCCGTGGCATCAAGGCGGTGCGGCCGGAGGTCCATATCCAGGCCTTCACCTGCGTCGAGATCCACCATCTCGCCCAACTGGCCGGAAAATCGGTCGACCGCACCCTGCGGGATCTGGTCGACGCCGGACTCGGCTCCCTGCCCGGAGGAGGAGCGGAGGTGTTCAGTCCCCGCATCCGCCAGGCGACCTGCGAGAAAAAACTGTCCGGGGAGGGTTGGCTTGAGGTGGCCAAGATCGCCCATCGCCTGGGGTTGCGCACCAATGCCACCATGCTCTACGGTCACATCGAGACAGCGGACGAACGTTTGGAGCATCTGGACGCCCTGCGGCGTACTCAGGACGAGACCGGCGGTTTTCTCGCCTTCATCCCCTTGGCCTTCCATCCCAAGAATACCGAGATGGCCGAGCACGGCAACACCACCGGCATCAATGACCTCAAGAATATCGCAGTCAGCCGCCTGATGCTTGACAACTTTCCCCACATCAAGGCCTATTGGGTCATGCTCGGGCCCAAGCTGGCACAGGTCGCCCTTGCTTTCGGGGCCGACGACATGGACGGTACGGTCAAGGAGGAGGTGATCACCCACATGGCCGGAGCGGAAACCGCCCAGGCGCTGGGCCACACCACCCTGATCCGCCTGATCCGAGAGGCCGGACGGCAACCGGTGGAGCGTGACACCCTGTATACCGAACTGATACCCCACTGATGGACCTGCACTCGCTCATCTCACGCATTGAGGCTGGCGAACGGATCGACGGTGATGATTTTCTCCGCCTGGAACGTGAAGCCAGCCTGCACCAGTTGGCTTTTCTAGCCCATGGCATGCGCCGCCGCCTCCATCCGGACCCGGTCGTAACCTATGTGATCGACCGCAACATCAACTATACTGATATCTGCGTTTCCGCCTGTAAATTCTGTGCGTTCTTCAAGGCGCCCGACGAGGTCGGCGGCCAGGTTCTCAGTCATGACATTTTGTCCGCAAAGATTGCCGAAACCCAGGCGCTTGGCGGCACCCAGGTGCTCCTTCAGGGCGGTCTTCATCCAACCTTGCCACTGGAGTTCTACGAAGAGATGCTGCGGGTGATGAAGGCGACCGGCATCCATATCCATGGTTTTTCCCCTCCGGAAATCATCCATTTTTCCCGGCTGTCGGGTTTGTCCATTGTCACGGTGATCAAGCGGCTGATGGCCGCCGGTCTCGATTCCATTCCCGGTGGCGGTGCTGAGATCCTCAGCAACCGGGTACGGCGCGAACTGGCTCCCAACAAGTGCGATGCCGACCAGTGGATCGAGGTCATGGAGACAGCCCACGGGTTGGGGTTGCGCACTACCGCCACCATGATGTTTGGCCACATCGAAACCACGGCCGAGCGTCTGGAACACCTCCAGCGGGTCCGCGACCTGCAGGATCGAACAGGTGGCTTCACCGCCTTCATCCCCTGGCCGTTTCAGCCGGACCACACGCCGCTGGCCGCAGTCCGGCGAATCGAAAAGACCACGGCGGTCAGCTATTTGCGCATGCTGGCCCTCAGCCGCATCTTTCTCGACAATATCCGCAATATCCAGGCGTCCTGGGTGACCCAGGGGCCCAAAATCGCCCAACTGTCCCTCTTCTTCGGTGCCAACGATTTCGGTTCGACCATGATCGAGGAGAATGTGGTGGCCGCTGCCGGGGTCCGGTTCCGGCTGTCGGAAGAGGAGATCAGACGACTGGTAACCGATGCCGGTTTCAGGCCGCAGCAACGGCTGATGGATTACACCCCGGTCTGATGGTTGTTGATTCGATTCGCATTCACACGGCGGACTGGATCGTCCCCATCAACCGTCCTCCCATCCGGAGAGGTGGCGTTGCCGTCGATCGCGGCGCCATCATTGCGACCGGAGAAATACCCCGCTTACAGCAGCAGTTCCCGACGGCCCGGATACTCAAGCATCTCCGGGCCGTCCTGATGCCAGCCCTGATCAATGCGCACATCCACCTCGAACTCTCCCATCTCGCCACCCTGGCCGCCGATTCCCCGGACACCTCCTTCACGGGTTGGATCACCCGGCTGATCGACCTGCGCAACCAGTTGGGAGCACAGGGCGAGGAGGCGGAACAGGCTGCTTTGCGAACCTGCCTCCAGCAGGACCGCACCGGAGTGGGTGTCATGGCCGATATTGGCAATACCGGCATCGGCCGGCAGCTGGCCGCTGTCTTTCCCGGGCAACTTTTTCCCTTCAGGGAATACCTCGGTTTGCATGCCCAAACCCTGGACAAAAACCTCTTTCGTCTGGAACGTGAGCCAGAAAGCCACCTGTGCTCAGGACATGCCCCGTACTCCACCCATCCTCGTCTGTTGCGCCGCCTGAAGGAGAGGGCGGTGGCGCTCGATCAGGTATTTCCCATTCATACCGCCGAACCGGCCGCCGAAGGCGAGATGATCAGGCAGGGCAGGGGAGAGATGGCCGACTTCATCCGTCGACGAGGACTCTGGGACAACTCATTTGTTCCTACGGGCCGGGGAGGATCCATTCACTACCTGCGCGACCTCGATCTGCTGGACAGTCGGACTCTGTGCATCCATGCAATCCATGTCGCCGACGAGGAAATCCGTCTCATGGCTGGTGAAGGCGTCAAGGTCTGCCTTTGTCCCGGGAGCAATCAATTTCTTGGCACCGGTCGTGCTCCTGTGCGCCGCTATCTCGATCACGGCATCCTGCCCGCCCTTGGCACCGACAGCCTGGCCAGCAATCCCGAGCTTTCACTCTGGCGGGAGATGCGGTTGCTCGCCGAACATCATCCCGAGGTCGAACCGGCAGAAATTGTAACCATGGCCACCTTGGGCGGTGCCGCGGCCCTGGGCGTCGACCATCGGTACGGCTCCCTGGAAACTGGAAAAAAGGCCGATTTTTTAGCTGTTCCCATTGTGGACGGTCTGGTCGTCGACAGTGATGAGCAGGTGTATCGTTTTCTGGTCACCCGGGTTGGCGCCGACCCGGAACGCATCCGCGATTGAGGCACATGATGGCACGCATCGGCATGGTCAACTACATCAACGTCGCCCCCATTTACGAAATATGGAAGGAACGGCTCCTGCCCGCCGACTGGCAGGTGATTGAGGGTCAGCCCAGCCGGTTGAACCGTTTGCTGGCCGAAGACCGCATCGATATGGGGTTTGTCTCGTCCTATGCCTACGCCGTCCATCCCGAACGCTATCGGATCCTTGCCGATCTTTCGATCAGCGCCACCGGTCCGGTGGGTTCGGTTTTTCTGTTCTCGCGCCTGCCCCTCGAATCCCTGGACGGACAACTCGTTCTTTTAACCGGTCAGTCGGACACTTCGATACGCCTGCTCAAGATCATCCTTGAAGAATTTTATCGGATCAGGCCACGCTACGAAATCGGTGACGTGTCCGGGCGGGATGCGCAGAGCGCCGCCGGTGTCCTGGCGATCGGTGACGACGCTCTGCGGCTCAGGGTGGCAGGCCGCTACCCGGTTCAATTGGATCTGGGCGAAACCTGGCACCGCACCACTGGCCTGCCTTTTGTCTTTTCAGTCTGCGCTGTCCGTGAAGCCTTCCTGGCCGAGCAGGCTGAAACCGCCAGGGCCATTCGGCAAACCCTGGTTGACTGTCGGCAACAGGGGGCACTGCGCATGGCCGAAATCTGCGACCGGGTTGCCCGACGCATTCCCATGGACTGCGAAACCTGCTCCCACTACCTGATGGGTATTGAACATGATCTGTCGCCGGTGAAAATCATGGCCCTGGAGCGTTTTTTCCAGTATCTGATCGATCGGGGCGAGGCTTCGGACGCCTCCCTGCCGCTGAAAATTTTTCATTGACCTCTTTTCGGTCGCCGAACCAACTGTCCATCCTCATGAATCACGTGCAAGACAACCTTCAACTGCCTGAAGAAAAGAAGCAATTTGTCCGGGCAAAGTTTGCCTCGATCAGCGGTAGATACGACCTGCTCAACTCGCTGCTCTCCCTGCAGATCGACCGATACTGGCGCTGGCGGACAACCCGACTGTTGCGCGATTTTCCCGAAGGGTGGGTGCTTGATCTCTGTGCCGGCACCCTCCCGCTTGCCCTGGAACTGACCAGGCAGGCGCAGGCGCGC
>JAUWAH010000004.1 GCA_030602145.1 Desulfobulbus sp. | reverse complement strand
TTGCGACTCGGCCTATATCATGAACAACGGCCAGATCCTGACCAGCGGCGGGGCCGGCGACATCATCCGCAGTGAGGTGGCGCGAAAGATGTACCTGGGCGACAACTTTACCATGTAAGCAACAGCGCACCGCAGACCACGACCGCGACCTATCCCCATGGCCCTCGAACTCAGACAAAGCCTCAAACTGGCCCAGAAATTGGTGATGACGCCCCAGTTGCGGCAGGCGATCAAGCTGCTGCAGCTCGGCCGCCTTGAACTCACCGAGGCCCTGCAGGCGGAGATCGAGCAGAATCCCATGCTGGAGGAGGCTCCGAGCCTGCTGGAGCAGCCCGGCAATCCCGAATCCCTGAACGCGGAGGAGAACACCTATCAGGCCGAGACCGCGGTGACCGACCGGGTCAAGGGCGACGATCCGGCCACCGTGGCCGAAGTCAATTGGGAGGATTACAGCAATGCCTTCGACTCCGACCTCTCCTTCGCCCACGAAACGCCGCCGGCCGACGCCCCCTCCCAGTTCGACTTCATCTCCGCCACCCCGGGCCTGTCCTCCTACCTCCAGTGGCAGCTGACCCATCTCGACCTCAGCGAACAGGATCTGGAGCTGACCACCTTTATCGTCTGCAATCTGGACGAGCATGGCTTTCTTGACGCCACCATCGAAGATATCTGCGCCTTCGGCCAGTGCAGCGTCGATGAGGCCGAAGGCGTCCTGCGCCTGGTGCAGAGCCTTGACCCCCCCGGCATCGGTGCACGCGACATCCGAGAATCGCTGCTCCTGCAACTTGACCGGCTGGACTACTACGACACCCTGCCCTACCGGATCGTCGAACAGCACATGCCGCTTCTGGAGACGAGGAATTACGCCCAGCTTGCCCGGGAGACCGGCGCGCCGCTGAAGAAGGTCCACGAGGCGGTGGCCATCATTCAGGAGTTGACCCCCTATCCGGGCAACGAGTTCAGCAACGAACAGATCAACTATGTGGTGCCGGATGTCTACGTCTATAAGATAGATGACGAGTTCGTCATCCAACTCAACGACGAAGGGCTGCCGAACCTGCAAATCTCCGGTGAATACGACCGGCTCCTCAAGCAAAAGGGAGCCCTGACCCAGGAATCGCGGGGTTATCTGCGCGAAAACAAGCGCAATGCCGAATGGTTCATCAAATCGATCGAACAGCGGCAGCGCACCATCTTCCGGGTCATGGAAAGCCTGCTCAAATTCCAGCGGGATTTTTTCGAGTCAGGGCCGGCGGCGATGAGGCCGCTGATCCTGCGGGATGTGGCCGAGGACATCGGCATGCACGAGTCGACCGTCAGCCGGGTGACATCAAACAAGTATGTGCACTGCCCCCAGGGGATCTATGAACTGAAGTATTTCTTCAGCACGGCGGTGGCCACGCCGGACGGCGACTCGGTGGCTGCGGAGGCCATCAAGACCCGCATTCGGCAGTTGATCAACAACGAAAACCCGACCAAACCGCTCAGCGACAACAAAATTTCCGACCTGCTCGCCAAGGAGAACATCACCGTTGCCCGGCGCACCGTTGCCAAGTACCGGGAACAGCTTAAAATCCTCCCGGTCAAGCACCGGCGGCAAGCCCGCTGACCCCCCATGCCCCGGCTCAGAAACGACGCCATCCTGCTGGATATGAAGGCCGCGACCAAGGAGGCGGCTCTGCGTGAACTGGCCGGCCTGGCGGCCACGGTCTGCGGCCGGTTCACCGAGGAAACCCTCTACACCGTGCTCCTGGAACGGGAGGCAGTGGGCTCAACCGGAGTCGGCAACGGCGTGGCCATCCCCCACGGCAAGATCGAGGGGCTCGATGACATCGTCCTCTGTTTCGGCCGGAGCCGAACCGGCATCGACTTCAACGCCATCGACAAGCGCCCGGCGCATCTCTTTGTCCTCCTCCTCAGCCCGGCCGGCAAGGCGCAGGAGTACCTGCGCACCCTGGCCGCAGTCAGCACGATCCTCAAGCAGCCCGACAATCGGCAAAAACTGCTCGACAGCACCTCCCGCGACCAGATCGTCGCCCTGTTCGGAGCCTGACCGGAGGCGCAGGCCGTGTTCCGACCGGCTGCACCCGGTGCCCCGATCCCGTCTTCCCCGGTTCGGTTTAGCTGCTGCGGATCATCTCCGCGATCTGGAAGGCCATTTCCAGGGCCTGCTCGGCATTGAGCCGCGGGTCGCAGGTGGTCAGATAGCGCAGCCCCAATTGGGCATCGGACAGTTGGCGCGCGCCACCGATGCACTCGGTGACGTCGTCGCCGGTCAGCTCGAAATGCACGCCGCCCGGCACCGTGCCCTCCACCCAGTTGAGTTCGAAAAAGCAGCGCAATTCGGACAGGATATTGTCGAAGTCCCTGGTCTTGTGGCCGGAATCTGCCTTGAAGGTGTTGGCGTGCATCGGGTCGCAGGTCCACAGCACATGATAGCCGGATTTCTTGATCGCCCGCAGCAGCGGTGGCAGGTGCTTGTCGATTGCCTTGAAGCCAAAACGGGTGATCAGGGTAATGCGGCCGGGCTCGTTGTCCGGATTGAGCCGCTCGATGATCGTCAGGATGTCGTCGACATCGTAATTCGGACCGATCTTCATGCCGAGCGGATTGCGCACCCCACGTAAGAATTCGATGTGGGCGCCGTCAATCTGGCGGGTGCGGTCGCCGATCCACAGCATGTGGGCGGAGCAGTCGTACCAGCCGCCGGCCACCGAATCCTCCCGGGTCAGGGCTTGTTCGTAGCCCAGGAACAGGGCCTCGTGGGAGGTGTAGAAACTCGCCTCCTTCATCTGGGGGATATCGGTGGAGATGCCGATGGTCTCCATGAATTTGAGGGCGTTGCTGATCTGCTTGGCCATGCGTTCGTAGGAGCGGCCCATGGGCGATTGCTTGACGAACTCCTGGTTCCAGGCCTGGACCCGATGCAGCGAGCTGAAGCCGCCGCGGGTGAAGGCGCGCAGCAGGTTCATGGTGGCCGCCGACATGTGGTAGCCCTTGAGCATCCGTTCCGGATCGGGGATGCGCGCTTCCAGGATCGGTTCGGCGGAGTTGGCCATGTCGCCACGGTAGCTGGGCAGTTCAATCCCGTCGATCTTCTCGGTATCGCTGGAGCGGGGCTTGGCGTACTGGCCGGCGATCCGGCCGACCTTGACCACCGGCTTGTTGCCGGCGTAGGTGAGGATGACCGCCATCTGCAGGAGGACCTTGAGGGTTTCGCGGATGTTGGGGGCGGTGCAGCGGGAGAATTCCTCGGAACAGTCGCCACCCTGGAGCAGAAAGGCTTCGCCCCTGACCGCCTTGGCCAGCATTGCCTTCAAATCCCTGATTTCCCCTGCAAAAACCAGTGGCGGCAGCAGCGACAGGGTCTGAATGATCTCGTCGTAGCGTTCCTTGTCCGGCCAGTTGGGCTGCTGCAGGGCGGGGAAGGTGTGCCAGCTTGTCTTGCTCCAGGTGTGTGTGTTCTTCATGGTCGTCATCGGGGAAAAGGGTTGTCGTCTGCCGCTGTCGGCTCTGCGAAGGAGCGCAGCGACGGTTTGCAGGGGATCAGGGGGCTGCGTCCTTCAGGCAACTGGTGCCGAAGCAGCAGACCTCCTGATCAAAGACGTTGAGAATCCGCAGGGCCTGATCGCGTTTTTCCGGATCGGCATACGGTTCGAACTCGCACTCCCGAACAAGGGCTGCGGCTCGATGCCGGTCGGGGATGGAGGCCATGCCGGTGGCCAGGACCTTGCCCCGCGCCGTTTCCAGCAGTTCCGCGTCCCGGCCGTTGGTGACCACCGCCAGGGGAATGCGGTACTCCGGGTCGAGGAGCCGGGCCGCGGCAATGGCCGCTTTTTCCCTGGTGACCAGGGAGCCGGGGCCGTAGCGGACAATGAACAGCCGCCGACCGTCGATCCGGACGGTGAGTTCGATCAGGGTCCGGGTCCGGCTGTCGTTGTAGCAGGTGTCGATGGTCAGCCGGGGTTCCAGTTCCTCCTTGGCATAGCCAAGCTCTTCGACCAGCAGACGGACCAACTCCTGACGGATGCGCTCGTCGTCGGTGTCCGGCAGCACCTCTCCAGTGAGATAATCCCGGAGTTCACCGTAGACGATATGATGTCCCGACGTGTCGATCATGAAAAAAAATATCCTGGAAAAAGGGGACAAACAACCGGAAGGGAAGAACTCTGCACTGCACGGTGGCCGGGGCTGTTGCGGCGTCCTGCTCCTCAATGTTTCCGCCGCAGCGCCGGGAAGGCACAACGGGGAACGAACGGTAAGGCGTTAAGTAATCGTGGATTGCGCGTTTTGTCAATCCACATTTTCCTTCTGGACACCCCGACGCCATCCATCCCGCCCCTTTGATCGTGCATGGCCGTGGAAAGGCTGGCTCCAGCCGCACAATCCGGGTATGGTGCCACGATTTGTCCCCAGGCCGGCATACCGTCCGGCAACTTTCAACTTCATCACCGGATCGACCCGACCATGACCTCTGCACAATCTCCCGGCAAACGCCAGTGGCTCAAGATCACCCTGTTCTGTCCCCTGCCGCTCCTGGAGCCGGCCGCCGACCTGATGGGGGTGCTCAGCGAGGCCGGTGTCGAACAGAGCCCGGAAACCGAAACCGGCGCCTTTGTCAGCGGCTTTTTCCCCCTGGCTGCCAACGACAACTCCGCCACGACCGCGGATGAACTGCTCAGCCGGGTGCTCGACGAGATGACCCGCCTCTTCGCGCTCTATGAGCGCATCCCGGATCGGCCAACCGTCACCGTGCTGGCCGACGAGGACTGGGCCACCAGTTGGCAGCAGTATTTCAAACCCTTTGCCATCGTCCCCGGCCTGGTGATCAAGCCCTCCTGGGAGACCTACCAGCCGACGCCCGAGGAACGGGTAATCGAACTGGACCCGGGCATGGCCTTCGGCACCGGCCAGCACGCCTCGACCCGAATGGCCCTGGCGCTGATCAAAGAGAGCATGACCGGTGGACACCACCGACAGGCCCTGGATGTCGGCACCGGGACCGGCATTCTGGCCATGGCCGCAGCCCTGTTCGGCGCCCAGCGGGTGGTGGCCATCGACAATGACCCGGATGCAGTCGCCGTGGCAGCTGAGAACGTCGCCAACAACGGACTCGCCGGCACCATCGAGGTCAGCGTCACCCCGCTCAACGAGATCCGGGAAGGGTTTTCACTGGTCTGCGCCAACATTGTCCACGATGTCCTGGTGGAGATGGCCGCATCCCTGGCCGGTTTGACGGCGCCGGGAGGTCATCTGGTGCTGGCCGGCATCCTCCATGGGGATCAGGAGAAAAATATTGTCCGGGTCTACCAGCGGTTGGGCCTGCAACCGCTTGCCCGCCTCCAGCAGGAGGAGTGGGCGGCGCTGTTGCTGCGGCGCTCCTGAGGAGGACACCTCTTTGCTCCCGTCTTCCTTTGGTGTCGCCACCCGCGCCGTCTTAACCCGATCCGTTGCGACATCATCCGAACCGACGACATCGCACTGCAGCCCGCCACCGATGCGGGTGTTAAATAATGTAAATCAGGCTGACAATGCCGACCGGAGCGCTGTAAGGTTGACCTGAATCCGTGATAGCGGCTCTCTCTTTTCTTCTGCGAGGCACCCGTCCTCCGTCCACCTGTCCATTCACCGGAACAATGCGCATCCTTGTCATCGACGACGATACCGAACTCTGTGATCTGCTCGCCGAATACCTCGGCCAGGAGGGCTTCACGGTATCGGCCAGCCACGACGGCCTGACCGGTTTGACGGCCGCTCTCGCCGGTGACCACGATTTCCTGATTCTTGATGTCATGCTGCCCGGATGCAGCGGCACCGATCTGTTGCGACAGCTTCGGCAGACCTCGAGGATCCCGGTACTTATGCTGACCGCCCGTGGCGAGGCGGTCGACCGGATCGTCGGCCTGGAAATGGGCGCCGACGATTACCTGCCCAAACCCTTCGATCCCCGTGAACTGGTGGCCCGCATCCGTGCCATCCAGCGACGGGGCGAAAACGGTTATGCCGCCCACTTGTCCGGGCCGAACAAACTCGTGGTTGACGACCTCCTCATCGAGGTGGGGACAAGGTCCGTGTTTCGCGACCAGACGGCTGTCCCTCTCACCGCCGTTGAATTCTCCCTGCTCCACGCCCTGATCAAACGGATCGGCAGGGTGGTCAGCCGGGAAGATCTGGCCAGGGAGGCTCTTGGTCGCGACCTGGAACCGTTCGACCGCAGCGTCGATGTCCATATCAGCAGCCTGCGCAAGAAACTTGGTCACATGGTGGGCGACATCGAACGCATTAAGACCGTGCGCAGTGTCGGCTACCTCTATATCCGGACCTGAACTGTCCAGACATCCTCCATGCGCTCCATCTTCCCCCGCCTTTTTCTCAGCTTTTCCCTGACCTTCCTGGTGGCTGGCCTCCTTTCCGGCCTGGTGGTGTACTCCTTTTCCCGGCGTTCGGTCGAAACCTTCCGCGACGACTTCCGCCAGCGGCTGCATGCCAACATCGCCCGCTCCGTGGCCCTGATGGGCCAGGCGGCGTATGTGATGCGCAAGCACCGGGGCGACCAAGCCCTTGCCGACTATGTGGATGAGGTGGAGTCCTCCATGCGCACCCGGCTCTATCTCAGAGTGGATGGCATGATCGTGCCGGCAACCGACGATCCGACAGTCGTCCGATTAATGACCGAAATCGACCGGGACAAGCAGCCAATCATCGCGGCAGAAGAGGGCAAACTGCTCGTCGCCCAGAACCTGCGTGCTCCGGAGGGTCAACCCTATGTGGTCATTGGCCTGCACATATTGGGGCCGCCGGCCGGAATGCCGGGGCCACGCCCGCCACCGGGACGATTTGCCGCCGGCCCGCCCCCGCCATTCGAGGAAGAAGGGTTCCTCCGCTTCCTCGGGCGCCTGCTCGGGGTCCGTTTTTTTGTTTTCCTGCCACTCGCCGCCATCATCTGTTATCTCCTGGCCCGATCGTTCAGCGCGCCGCTCGACCGGTTGCGTCGGGTCAGTCGGCTGATTGCGGAAGGCGACCTCTCCGCCCGGGTCGGCGCCAGTCTGGGCAAGCCGGGAAACGAAATCGGTGACCTGGGAAGGGATTTCGACCTCATGGCCGAGCGCATGGAGGGCCTGGTCAATGCCCAGAAACGATTGCTGCTCGACATCTCCCACGAACTCCGCTCCCCCTTGACGCGACTCAGCCTCTCCCTGGAACTGGCCAAAAAACGGACCTCCGACGATGACGGCAACCTGGCCCGCATCGGTCGAGAGGCCAACCGGCTCAATGCGCTCATCGGCCAGTTGCTGACCCTGAACCGGGGCGGAGTTACGGCGGTCGACCACGAGGCGGTGCCGCTGGCCGATCTGCTCGAGGAAATCGGCCGGGATGTCGATTTCGAATACCATGACAGAGACAGGGGCATCCGCCTGGACACCTTGGAACCGCTGGTGGTGAGCGGGTGCAGGGAACAGTTGCGCCAGGCCATTGAGAACATTCTCCGCAACGGCGCCCATTACACCCGTCCCTCCACCCGGGTGGAGGTCGGTTTGTCTTCCAGGCCCGGGGAGTCGGGTGGGCGGCAGGCGGTGATCCGGGTCCGGGATCACGGCTCCGGGGTCCCGGAGGACAAACTCCCTCACCTCACCGAGCCGTTCTTCCGGGTGGCTGCGGCCAGGGACCGCAACAGCGGTGGCGTCGGCCTGGGCCTGGCCATTGCCCGACAGGTGATCGAGCAGCACGGCGGCAGCCTTTATTGTACCAATGCCCCGGACGACGGAGGCCTGATGGCCGACATCCTCCTGCCCGTCCGCGAAGAGCGGTTCGTCGATGTCGCCCCGGAGAATCCCGACTGACAACTTTTTCTTGACGGTCATTTGTCTCTGTGCTAATTAGCCAGTCTCGAAACGGTCTTGGCTTTGTTCACGGCCGTTTTCTTGGAGCACCATTCCTCGGTAGCTCAGTTGGTAGAGCAGGCGGCTGTTAACCGCCTTGTCGGGGGTTCGAGTCCCTCCCGGGGAGCCAACAGACAATTCGTCCATCGGACGATTCATGATGATCGACAAGACCCCGTGGAAGCCATCCACGGGGTCTTGCTGTTTCAGCCTTTCCCCCACCGTCGGCATGTCACCATGAGCGGTGCGCGGATTTGAGGAGGTAGATCATGTGGGAGATGTTTGATGGCTGGAAGTTCCTCGCCGGACTGGGGATCTTCCTGTTCGGCATGTTCATGATGGAGGAATCCATCAAGATCCTGGCCGGTCGGTCGTTCAAAACCCTGATCCGCCGCTTCACCGACAACCGCCTCAAGGGACTCCTGACCGGCTTTGCCGCCACCGCCGTCCTCCAGTCCAGTTCCGCGGTCTCCCTGATGGTGCTCGCCTTTGTCGGGGCGGGCTTGATGTCGCTGGCCAATGCGGTGGCGGTGCTCATGGGCGCCAATGTCGGCACCACCTGCACCGCCTGGATCGTAGCCCTGGTGGGTTTTCAGTTCAAGATCGACGTCTTCGCCCTGCCGCTGATCGGCATCGGTGGCCTGGGATTGATTTTTTTCTCCGGCTCCAACCGCTACACCAACGTTTCCAAGCTGCTGGTCTCCTTCGGTTTCCTCTTCCACGGCCTGGATTTCATGAAAACCAGCGTCGAAACCTTTGCCGCGGCGGTCGACCTGTCTTTCCTGCCCGACCTGGGTCTGTGGGTTTATGTGGCGGTTGGTGTTGTCATGACCGCGGTGATGCAGTCCAGCTCCGCCACCATCGCCATCATCCTCACCGCCCTTTTTTCAGGCATCATCGATTACAGGGAGGGAGCGGCCATGGTGATCGGCGCCAACGTCGGCACCACGGTTACCGTCATGCTGGGAGCCATAGGCGGCATGCCAGCCAAAAAGCAGACCGCGGTCAGCTCGCTGATCTTCAATATGGCCACTGGCGTGGCCGTCCTGCCCCTGCTGCCGCTGATGTCGTGGATCACCCACGACCTGTTTCAGCTCGGTGACAATCCGGTCCTGAGCGTCGCCATGTTCCACACCCTCTTCAATCTCCTTGGCGTGCTTCTCTTCTTCCCCTGGATCCCCCTGCTCGTGCGCCTGTTGGACCGTTTCTTTCCCGAAAAACGGCTGGTGCTCACCAGGTACATCCACAACACTACGCCCGAGGTCCCCGAAGCGGCCCTTGCCGCCCTGCGCAACGAGGTGCGTCATCAACTGCTCTTGTCGATCCGTTATATCGGGGCGCGCTACGGGTTGCAGATCGACACGGCCCGTGTATCGGCGGATGACACCACCGATGCGGACACCACGCCGCTCACCCATGGCGACCTTGAGCGGCTCCACGCCGAAATTTTTACCTTTTACGCCCAGATACAGTCTGTGGCCATTGATGCGCAGGAAGCCCTCCAGTTGGAGCCGATCATCCGTTCCAGCCGCAGCGTCATGAATGTGGTGCGGAACCTGTACGAGCTGCGCACCGAGATCGAGGAAATCGGCCGGGAAGACAACGCCTTCCTGCACCAGGCCCATGCCGAATTCCATGATCGGCTTACCAGCCTGTGGCGCGGAGTGGAGCACGTGACGGCCGAACCGCGTCCCGAGGGTCAGGAGGAAGCGCTGCGTCTTCTGTTCCAGAACGTCGAGGAGGCCGACAAGCTGTTTTTGCGCGCCTGTGCCGGTTCGGTGGCCAAACGTGCCATCCGGGAACAGGATGTCACCACCCTGTTGATGATCAACCGCTACCTGACCCAGTCCAGCCGCATGCTGATCCTGAGCATGCAAAACCTGATCACCCAAACCGCTCCCGCCGAGCCCTTGCTGACCCCGCAACCGACTGCGGGCTGAAGGGATCTGCCCCGCTCCTTCTGGGCAGGCCCCTTTGCATCGCCTGGGAAGGGCCGCATTCTCGATTGGACAAATGGCGGCATATCTTGTATATAGGGGTTGATTTTCCGCGATTGGGCCGGATTCCGGCCCAATTTTTTTTTGCACGCCGACCCACCGGCCGGCATATCGAGTCATCAGTCCGAGCGGAGCAACGTGAGCAGCCAACACCTCAAGGAAATCCAGAAACGCCGCACCTTCGGCA
Organism: Desulfobulbus sp.; assembly: GCA_030602145.1. Lineage (GTDB taxonomy): Bacteria > Desulfobacterota > Desulfobulbia > Desulfobulbales > Desulfobulbaceae > Desulfobulbus. The sequence continues at coordinate 6,866 of JAUWAH010000004.1, read as the reverse complement.
TCATCAGCCATCCGGACGCCGGCAAGACCACCCTCACCGAAAAGCTTTTGCTGTTCGGCGGCGCCATCCAGATGGCCGGTGCGGTCAAGTCGCGGAAAACAGCCCAGCACGCCACCAGCGACTGGATGGCCATCGAAAAAGAACGCGGCATCTCGGTGACCACCTCGGTGATGAAGTTCAATTACCGCGACTTCGAGATCAACCTGTTGGACACCCCGGGTCACCAGGACTTCTCCGAGGACACCTACCGGGTGCTGACCGCGGTGGACTCGGCCTTGATGGTGATCGACAGCGCCAAGGGCGTCGAAACCCAGACCACCAAACTGATGGAGGTCTGCCGGATGCGCAACACGCCGATCATTACCTTCATCAACAAGCTCGACCGCGACGGCATGGAGCCGCTCGACATCCTCGCCGACATCGAGGAGAAACTCCAGATCGAGTGCGTGCCGCTCAGTTGGCCGATCGGCATGGGCAAGGGTTTCAAGGGGGTCTACGACCTGCACCGCCAGCAGATCACCCTGTTCACCCCCAGCCAGGACACCCGGCCCGAGGACTGCATCGTGGTCAAGGATCTGGGCGATCCGCAGTTGGATACGCTCTTGGGCAACTATGCCGCCGACAAGCTACGCGAGGATATCGACCTGCTCCAGGGCGCGGCCAACCCCTTCGAGTACGAGCACTATCTGAAGGCTGCGCAGACACCGGTCTTTTTCGGCAGCGCCATCAACAACTTCGGCGTGCGCGAACTGCTTGACGCCTTTGTCGAACTCTCCCCGGCGCCCGGTCCCCGCGCCACCGCCACCCGCATGGTCCACCCCGGGGAGGAAACCTTCAGCGGCTTCACCTTCAAGATCCAGGCGAACATGGACCCGGCCCACCGCGACCGGATCGCCTTCTTCCGTATCTGCTCGGGCAAGTTCACCCGGGGGATGAAGGTGGTCCATCACCGCCTGGGCAAGGAGGTGAACCTGAGCAATGCCACCGTGTTCATGGCCCAGGAACGCTCGCATGTGGACGAGGCCTTCCCCGGCGACATCATCGGCATCCACAACCACGGCACCATCAAGATCGGCGACACCTTCACCGACAAGGAAGAACTCAAGTTCACCGGCATCCCCAACTTCGCGCCCGAGCACTTCCGCCGGGTGGTACTGCGCAACCCGCTCAAAATGAAGCAACTGCAGAAAGGCCTCTTGCAGATGGCCGAGGAAGGGGCTGTGCAGGTTTTCCGACCCATTGTCGGCAACGATTACATCCTCGGCGCGGTGGGTGTGCTCCAGTTCGAGGTGACCATGACCCGGCTCAAGGACGAGTACGGGGTGGATGCCACCTATGAGCCGCTCAGCTACACCCTGGCCCGCTGGGTGCGTTGCGACAACAAACAGATGCTGCGCGAGTTCGAAAAGAAGTATCAGTTCAGCCTGGCCTTCGATGCCGAAGGGCACCTCACCTACCTGGCCGAAGGCAGTTGGCGCCTGGCCCACACCCAGGAACTCTTTCCCGAGGTGGCCTTCGACAAGACCCGGGAATCGGTGTGAGTGATGGGGTTGCCCACACGGCCGCGGCGCTGCGACCCGGAGCATCGGCGGATGCTCCTTCCCTTGCCCTGCGTCCGGCGGTCGAGGAGGACCTGCCCCTCCTCCGCAGGCTGTGGCGATCGGCCATGAGCCCACATTTCCGCTCCGCAGGCCTCTCGCTGGAGCAAGAAGACCTGGAACGACGGCTACGGATGGGTTTTGACAAGGCCTCGATCATCCTCTGCGACGGCGAAGCGATCGGCATGCTCAAGCTGGATCGCGCCGCCTGTCCCTGGCGGCTGGTGCAACTCCTCCTCGCCCCCGAGGCGCAGAGCCTAGGGCTGGGGACCACACTGCTCCGCACACTGAGCGCCGAAGCCGACGCCTGCGGCGCTGCAATGGAACTCAGCGTTCTCAAAAACAATCCGGCCAAACGGCTCTACCGAAGGCTCGGCTTTGCGACCGTCGCCGAAGAGTCCCATGCCTGGACCATGCGGCGGCACTCCAACCCTCCAGCCGGCGCCGCCCAGCCGTGATCCTCCTCATTCACCCCCCGGCGGCCAAGCCCAGCGAACCGCCACCCGGCATCGCCGCCCTGGCCGGTTGCCTCCGCCGGCACGGCATCGACTGCGCCCAATTGGACGCCAATCTCGAAGGTTATTTGTATGTACTGGAGCAAACCCACCCCCAAGAAGTTAACGATGCCTGGTCCAAACGGGCCCTCAAGCATCGCGGCGACAACCTGGTCGCCCTGCGCAACCCGGAGCTGTACAGCAACATCGACCGCTACCAACGGTCGGTGCGCGACCTCAACCGGGCGTTGGAACTGCTGGCGCGGCGACGGCCGTCGATCAACCTCAGTCTGAGCAATTTCCAGGACGATCTTCATCCGCTCTCCAGCGACGAGCTGCTGCGCGGCGCCGAGCATCCAGAGTGCAATCCTTTTAATCCATGGATGGAGGCACGCCTGCCCGCCCTGCTGGAGGAGTTGCAACCCGCATGGATTGGTCTGTCGCTCTGCTACCTCAGCCAGGCGGTCTGCGCTTTTGCCCTGCTGGGTTATATCAGACGGCGCTGGCCAGGGATCAAGCTGGCACTCGGCGGCGGCCTGCTCAGTTCCTGGATGAGCCATCCCGGCTGGAACGATCCCTTTGCCGGCCTGGTCGACTGCTGCATCCAGGGCCCCGGCGAAGCACCGCTGCTGCGCCTCCTGGGCTATAATGGACCAGTTGAGGACACTGCCCCCGATTACAGCGACCTGCCGTTCGCCGGCTATCTCGCCCCCGGCCCGATTCTGCCCTATGCCGCTTCGCGCGGCTGTTACTGGAACCGCTGCACCTTCTGCCCGGAAACCGCCGAGCAGAACCGGTATCAGCCCATCCCGCCGCAGACCGTCATCAACCAACTCACCCAACTCAGCACGGCCGTGCAGCCCGCCCTGATCCATCTGCTCGACAATGCGCTCAGCCCGGCATTGCTGCGCGCATTGGCCGACCAGCCCCCCGGCCCGCCCTGGTACGGCTTCGTCCGCTTTCATGAACAACTGACCGACGTCAACTTCTGCCGCCGGCTGCGTACCGCCGGCTGCACAATGCTCAAGCTGGGATTGGAATCGGGCAGCCAGGAGGTGCTGGATGCCATGGACAAGGGAATTCGCCTGGAGCAGGCGGAACAAGTCTTCGCAGCCCTGCACCGGGCCGGCATCGCCACCTACGTCTATCTGCTCTTCGGCACACCGACGGAATCCCACGACGAGGCCCGCGCCACCATGGCCTTTGTCCGGCGTCATCACCAAACGATCACCTTTCTCAACCTGGCGATTTTCAACATGCCGACAACCAGCGCCGAGGCCAACAACCTGCCCGGTGCCGCCTTTTCGCCGGGCGACCTGTCGCTCTACCTGGATTTCGCCCATCCCCGGGGCTGGGACCGCCGTTCGGTGCGGACCTTCCTCGACCGCGAGTTCAAACGCCAACCGGAGATCGGTGCCATCCTGCGCAGAGATCCACCTTTTTTCACATCCAACCACGCTTCCTTTTTCTCACCCCCTCGATAAGCGATGAAAAACACAACTTCACATCCCACTTTGAGGCGGAAAAAAAGCCCGATTCATGCTACTTGTTCTTTGGCACCTTAAAATAATGGCATGATCAATGCCCCCCTTTTTTTCAGTCATAACAGGAAGACCTGATGTCCTCTGAGCATGTAGCCCGTATTTTGGGCGATTCTCGCTGGGTCGGTGCCCAGATTGCAAAGGCGCAAGTAGCCTTACGAGATGGCGCTGAAAAGGAGGCTACAGCACGCGCATTGTACGAATCAAGCTCCCTGAGTCTGAAACGAAGTCGCGAAATCGTTGAGACTTTGCGAGACACCGAGTTCAAATCGTTCCTGGAAGAGCGAACACGCATAGGCTCAGCCGAGAACCCTATTACAAAGATGTTTCCAGCTGCTGTTACAGAGCGTCAGTTCCTTGATCAACTTGACCATCTTCGAGAAGCAAGACCCTCAGTGAATTACCGGGATGAAAGATTCACCGGGCATACTCTGGTCGATTTCACCATAATGGAGAGCGGCATAGCGCTTCCTGTCAACGTCAAGAACGCGGGTACTCGCTTCGAAAATGCGACAAGTTTAGTTGGACTCGATCCTGACGACTGCATACCAATTCCCGCATACAAAGCCTACGATGCATTAGAGAGGGAACCCAATCTTTTGTACGCAATTTGCATTGATTACAAGCTGATATCAAAAATCGAGAGAAACCTGCTCACCTACTTCTCCGCCGAAGAAGCATCTGTATGGAAAATACTGTCCAAGTATGCCGGCCCATTGATTCGTGATGCGGAAGACCGATTTGTTTATTCGATGGTAAATCGGCATTGGGAGGCTTTTTCGCGACATGTTGCCATCCCGGTGTTCCGAATTATCTCTGCACGCAAGGCTGTTCGAATTCTCCAGAAACAGCCTAAGCGGACCCCCGGGATTGGTTTGCGCTCTTGGGGCACAGGTGCAAGTGCTGAGGTTAACGTGCATGTCTCTGTAGCTGACGAGACAAAACAGTGGGCCGAAATTCACTCTCGAATTGTCAAACACGGAATAACGGACATAATTTCGGCAGTAAATCGAAAGAAGACCGAGGTGGTCTTCGACCCAGAGGTTTAGGCCCGTGAACGTGGTTAGCCTGTTCACTGGTTGCGGTGGTCTCGATTACGGCATGGAAGCCGCTGGCTGGAATGTCGTCTACAGAAACGATGTTGACCGCCACTCTTGCGATACGCTGCGCTTGAACGGTCGAACTGACGTGCAATGCGCCCCAATCGAAGATGTTTCCTCGGCGGAAATCCGTCGCTTTACTGGTTCAGCGAAAGATTCTGTGGACCTGGTGATCGGTGGTCCTCCGTGTCAACCGTTTTCAAAGTCTGCGTATTGGTCCAGAGGTGACACACTTCGTCTTAAGGATCCGCGAGCAAACACACTGGACGAGTACTTCCGTGTTGTTGAAAGCCTCAAGCCCAAGGCGTTCCTCCTTGAGAATGTCCACGGCATAAACTACACAGGCAAGGAGGAAGGCTTTCAATTTATCCTTCAAAGAATTCGTGATATTAACAAGAGAGGGGGAACAGAGTACAGACCAAGTTGGAGAGTCCTCAATGCCGCAGATTTTGGAGTACCACAACTTCGTGTCCGTTTTTTCCTGATAGCGCTACGCACCGGCAAGGAGTTCATATTCCCGCAACCAACCCATAAAGAAGCTGATACAAGGTGCCCCACTCTGTTCGATCTTAATCGAAGTTCATACTCCACCGCATGGGACGCCTTGGCAAGCGTTCAGCCCGATGCAGACGAAAAGCTTCAGGTTGGCGGAAAATGGGGCAAGTTACTCCCGTCGATTCCAGAGGGAGAAAATTATCTTTGGCATACTGACAGAAAGGGCGGGCTACCGCTTTTTGGATGGCGAACACGGTATTGGTGCTTTTTGCTGAAACTTGCGAAGAACAGGCCTTCATGGACTATCCAGGCTCAACCAGGATCGGCAGTCGGACCATTTCATTGGGAGAATCGCAAACTGTCATGGAGAGAATTGGCCGCTCTTCAAACGTTTCCCAGCACCTTCCGGATTAATGCACCAAGAGTCGAGGTTCAGCGTCAAATTGGCAACGCGGTCCCTTCGCTGCTAGCAGAAATACTTGGTCGTTCATTACTCGAGCAGCTATTCGGACAACAAATTAGAGAAGCACCAAAACTCGCGATCTCAAGAAATGCCAACATTCCACCACCCGCACAAACCCAACCGGTGCCTAAAGAGTATTTGAACCTCTTGGGCAATCATGCCCCTCATCCAGGAACTGGCAAGGGCCGTTTATATCAAACACCAGCTCAGCAGCAATATCATCCGGACTTGCTAAAGCTCAGTCGGTGAATAACCCGTTGCAGCAATAAGTCAGCTCATTATCGCCGCAGTCCATCCCACACTTTCTCTAACTATCATCTATAAACCAACGAGCAACCATGTCATCTCTCGTCATCCAGCTCCATCGTCAGGTCAAGTCCGATTTCGCCTACTGCTTCAACATTGAATCCGGCCGTGCGCTTACGCCTGCGGAGATCGGGCGGCTGCGGCTGATCCTGGCCGACGGCTTTCTCCTCGACACCGTCACCCTCGTGCCACAACTCGTCGGCGAGCGGGTGGTCGAAATCGGCCCAAGGATGAATTTCGCCACCGCCTGGTCGTCGAACATGGTCTCCATCTGCCGGGCCGTGGGCCTTGACGTGGTTACCCGAGTGGAACGCTCCCGACGCTACCTGGTGCCCGACGGCGAGACGATCGAAACCTTCGTTGCCAGCCACCACGACCGGATGACCGAGTGTGTCTACCCTGCACCGCTGACCACCTTCGAGACAGGTGTCACGCCCGAGCCGGTCTACGAGGTCGATCTCAAAGCCAAGGGACCGGATGGCCTGCTCGACATCCCCGGCATCTCGATGGATCAGTGGGATCGAGAACTGTACTATGACTATTTCGTCAAGCGCTGCAACCGTAACCCGACCATCGTCGAGATCATGGATCTCAACAACGCCAACTCCGAACACTCCCGCCACGGCTTTTTCCGCGGCAAGCAGGTGATCGACGGCCAGCACTACGACAGACCGCTGTTTAAGGTGGTCACCGACACCCTGGCTGCCAATCCCAAGGGCAGCAAGGTGGCCTTCAAGGACAACTCCAGCGTCATCGAGGGGTACACCCTGACCACGCTTTTGCCCGTGCGGCCGGGCGAGCCCTCGCCGATGCATGAGGCCTCGGTCTGCTACCATCCGCTGCTCACCGCCGAGACCCATAACTTCCCC
>JAUWAH010000195.1 GCA_030602145.1 Desulfobulbus sp. | reverse complement strand
ACTGTTGCAATCGAAGGAAGCGGCCCTGGCCGCCGACGAGATGAAAAGCAAGCTGTTGGCCACTGTGGCGCACGAATTCCGCACCCCGCTCAGCCTGCTGCAAAGCAGCCTGGATATCCTGGACCGCTACGGTGAGCGGCTCAGCGAGGCACAGCGCAGCGAGCGGCATATATACATCCGCAGGGCAACCCGCCAGCTTGCCGACCTGGCCGATACGGTGCTGACCTATCGGATGATGGAGGAGGGCAGGGTACCGGAACGGGCCATGCCCTGCGATATCGGCCTGCTGTGTCGCGCCATCGCCGAAGAAACCGGCGGTGCCTGGGCAGAAGGGCATGCGTTCACCGTGACCGTTGCCCCTGGCTGCGGCCTCCTGCTGCTCGACGAACAGCTTTTTCGGCGGGTACTGGAAAACCTGCTGGCCAACGCGTTCCAGTATACCCCGCCGGAAAAGGGCGTCACCCTTGAGGTCACAAGGCAGGGGAGCCTGTTGCGAGTGGTGGTGGCCGATCAGGGGATCGGGGTGGCCGAGGAGGAGTTGGCCCATATCTTTGATTCGTTCTATCGCGGCGGCAATGTCGGCCAGCGGCGGGGCATGGGGCTTGGCCTCTGCATCGTCCGGGATGCCCTGCTCCGGATGGGCGGATCGATCACCGTGACCAGCACCGTCGGTACGGGCACAACCTTCGAAGTCATCCTCCCCTGGCGGGAGGAGGCGACCTGAGCCGACGGGCGGGATGAATTCGGCTGCAGGCGGCGATCTCGGGGTTAACAGTGGTGGCAAACCATGGTAGAGTGCCAAAAAAAGCAGGGCCGACAGCCGGCCCCACGCCACCTCCCGCCAACCGCCATTTCCCGGAGGGCCGATGCGTTCCGCGAACGAACCGACCCCATCGAACCAGTCTGATCGACAGGAGACACTTCTCCGCCTCATCAGGCACCTGGTGGACGAACTCCATCCCCGGGCCGGCCGCAGCCTGCACCTGACTCTGGACAGCTCCCTGGACCGCGATCTCGGCTTGAACAGCCTGGCCAGGATGGAACTGCTGGTGCGCCTGGAACGAGAATTTGGCCTGCGCCTGTCCGAGCAGGCCCTGGTCGTGGCGGAAAGCCCCCGCGATCTCCTCCGTCACCTGGCGGCGGCGGGGACCGCAGAACCAATGGCCCAACCGACGGCGACCGTTGCCCCGGCCACTCCGGAAGACGGTCTCGACCTCGCCCCCCGGGAGGCCGCTACCCTGGTGGCGGTGCTCGACCACCACCTCCGCGCCCATCCCGATCGGGTCCATCTGCTCTTCGAACTCCATCCTGACAAGAGTCTTCCCCTGACCTTCGGGGCGCTTGCCGAGTCCGCCCGGCGGCTGGCGGCCGGTCTCCAGCGCCAAGGGCTCGATCCCGGCCAGACCGTGGCCATCATGCTGCCCACCGGGCTCGACTATTTCTCCGCCTTCTTCGCGGTCCTGCTCGCCGGCGGCATCCCGGTGCCGCTCTATCCGCCGGCGCGGCCCACCCAGATCGAGGAACACCTGCGCAGGCATCGGGGCATCCTGCGCAACACCTCCGCCCGCATCCTGATCACCGTCGACGAGGTCAAGACCATCGGCGCCCTCCTCAAGGCTCAGGTGGAGACCCTGCACCTGGTGGAGACCGTGGCGGTGCTCACCGCCGAGACCGACGCCTGGACCCCCGTGCCCGTCCGGCCCGACGACATCGCCTTCATCCAGTACACCTCCGGCTCCACCGGCGACCCCAAGGGCGTGGTCCTCACCCATGCCAACCTGCTGGCCAACATTCGGGCCATGGGCCGGGTGACCGAGGTCACCGGAGCCGACATCTTTGTCAGTTGGCTGCCGCTCTACCACGACATGGGATTGATCGGCGCCTGGCTGGGCAGCCTCTACTTCGGCTGCCGGCTGGTGATCATGCCGCCGCTCGCCTTCCTCGCCCGGCCGGAGCGGTGGCTGTGGACCATCCACCGCCACCGGGGCACCCTGTCGGCCTCACCCAACTTCGGCTACGATTTCTGCTGCCGGCGGCTGGCCGACGACCTCCTCGCCGGGCTCGACCTCAGTTCCTGGCGGTTGGCCTTCAACGGCGCCGAGCCGGTCAGTCCGGCGACCATCGTTGATTTCGGCCGCCGGTTTGCTGCCTACGGATTTACCCCCGAGGCGGTGACGCCGGTCTACGGTTTGGCCGAAAGCTCGGTAGGGCTCGCCTTCCCGCCGCTCCACCGGGGCCCGCTCATCGACCGGGTCGAGCGCGGGACCCTGGCCGAGACCGGCCGGGCCGTTCCCGCCGCCGACAGCGACGCCCTGGCCGCGCAGTTCGTCTCCTGCGGCCGGCCGCTGCCCGGCCACCAGATCCGGATCGTCGACGAGGCCGACCGGGAACTGCCCGACCGTGTTCAGGGCCGGTTGCAGTTCAAGGGGCCGTCGGCCACCTCCGGTTATTACCGCAACCCGGACAAGACTCGGACGCTCTTCCACGGCGACTGGCTCGACAGCGGCGATCTCGCCTACAGCGCCGACGGTGAGATCTACCTGACCAGCCGGGTCAAGGACATCATCATCCATGGCGGCCGCAACATCTATCCCCACGAGTTGGAGGAGGCGGTGGGCAACCTGGAGGGCGCCCGTCGGGGCTGCGTCGCCGTCTTCGCCAGTGCAGATCCCCGCACCGGCAGTGAACGGCTGGTGGTGCTGGTCGAGTCGCGTCGGCGCAGCGAAGCATCGCACCAGGACCTGCGCAGCCGCATTCTGAACTTAGCCGTCGATCTGCTCGGCATGCCACCGGATGAGGTGGTGATCGGAGCCCCCGGTGCGGTGCTCAAGACCTCCAGCGGCAAGGTCCGCCGGGCTGCCTGCCGGGAACTGTACGAGCGGGGGGCGATCGGCGCAAGCGGCCGGGCCCTCTGGCTCCAGCTCGTCCGTCTGGCCGCCTCGGCAGCGGTGCCGCAACTGCGCCGGATCGGACGCCGGTGCGGCGAGGTCCTTTATGCGGCCCACTGCTGGCTGCTGTTCGGATCGATCGGCCTGACCCTCTGGCTGCTGGTCCTCCTTCTGCCATCCATGCCGGCCCGCTGGCGGGCGGTGCGCCTGGGGGTCCGGCTGTTTGCCGCCCTGTCCGCCACCCGGTTGAGCGTCCATGGCCTGGACCATCTCGCCCATGACCGGCCGCTCGTCCTGGCCGCCAATCACGCCAGTTACCTGGACAGCCTGGTGTTGGCCGCCGCGCTGCCCCATCCGGTTTCGTTCGTTGCCAAGGCGGAGCTGGCCGACCAGTTCTTTGCCCGCACCCTGCTGACCCGGCTCGACGCCCTGTTCGTCGAACGGTTCGACGCCGCCAGGGGGGTGGAGGACGCCCGTCGCATCGCCGCCCTGACCGCAGCCGGCAAGCGTCCCCTCTTCTTCGCCGAGGGGACCCTGCAACGGATGACCGGCCTGCTGCCCTTTCAGATGGGGGCCTTCGTGACCGCCGTCCAGGCCGGAGCCGGGGTGGTTCCGGTGACCATCCGCGGTACCCGCGCCAAGCTGCGCGGCGGCTCCTGGTTTCCCCGTCCAGGGCCGGTCGCGGTGCGGTTTTCCGCTCCGATCCCGCCCGAAGGCAACGACTGGCAGGCCGCCGTCACCCTGCGCGATGCGGTGCGGGCCGAGATCCTCCTGTGCTGCGGCGAGCCGGACCTGGCCGGCGAATACACCTCGCTGGCCCAGATGGAGATAGAGCGACCCCAACCCGAACAACAGGGAGGCAGCCATGACCCAGCGCAATCCGCCTGAGCACGATTCCCTTGCCCCGGACCCGATCGGAGCCGCCGAAGGCCACACCCTGCCCGGACTGCTGTGGCAACGATGCCTCCGATCGCCCGATCGGCCCGCCTATCACCAGTACGATGACCGCTTGGCCCGCTGGGTTACCTGGAGTTGGCGGGAGATCGGCGTTGAGGTCGATCGGTGGCGGCGGGCCCTGGCCGGCGAGGGGCTGGCCAGGGGAGAGCGGGTGGCGATCCTGCTGGCCAATTCGGTGCAGTGGATCTGCTTCGAGCAGGCTGCCCTGGGCCTCGGCCTGGTGGTGGTGCCGCTCTACACCTGGGACAGTGCCGAGAACATCGCCTATCTGCTTCGGGATTCGGGCTGCCGGCTGCTGCTGACCGGCAAGGCGGACCAGTGGGCGGATCTGGCGCCGCGCGCCGACCGCTTGCCGGATCTGGTCCGGGTCCTCTGCCTGGAGGAGGGGATCGCACCGTCTCCGGTCGCCCCGGCCATCGTCCCGGTCGCCGACTGGCTGCCGCCGCCGGAGGGGGAGCCGATGCCGCCCGCCGACGAATCCGATCCCGACGATCTGGCCACCATCATCTACACCTCCGGAACCACCGGCCCGCCCAAGGGGGTGATGCTCTCCCACGCCAATATCCTCCGGAATGCCGAGGCCATTCTCCGGGTGATCGACTGCACCCCGGCCGACCGGCTGCTTTCCTTCCTGCCCCTGTCGCACGCCTTCGAGCGGACCGTGGGCTATTACACACCGATGATGGCCGGCTGTTCGGTGGCCTACAGCCGGTCCATGGAGCAGTTAGCCGACGATCTGCAAGCCATGCAGCCCACCATCCTCATTTCCGTGCCCCGCATCTACGAGAAGATCTATGCCAGGGTGCGCGAGCAGTTGCGCGACAAGCCGTTCCTGGCCCGGCGGTTGTTCGCCCTGGCCCTGGCGATCGGCTGGCGACGGTTCCAGTGGTCGCAGGGCCGGCAGACACAGCCGCCGCCTGTCCACCGGCTGCTCTGGCCGTTGCTGCACCGGCTGGTGGCGGCCAAGATCACCGGCCGGCTCGGCGGTCGGATCCGCTTCGCGGTGAGCGGCGGCGCCCCGCTGCTGGAATCGGTGTCCCGGTTCTTTCTCAGTCTCGGTCTGCCCCTGATCCAGGGCTACGGTCTGACCGAGGCCGCGCCGGTGGTCAGCACCAACACCCCGGCACGAAACCTCCCCGCCTCGGTGGGGCCGCCCCTGCCCGGCGTGGAGTGGACCATCGGGCCGGACAGCGAATTATTGGTCAGGAGCCCCGGTGTGATGCTGGGCTACTGGCAGCAGCCGGAACGGACCCGGGAGGTCATCGACGAGGCCGGCTGGCTGCACACCGGCGATGCCGTGGCCATGGAGGAGGGGGCCCTGCATATTCGCGGCCGCCTCAAAGAGATCATTGTCACCTCCACCGGGGAAAAGGTGGCGCCCGCCGACCTGGAGATGGTGATCACCGCCGACCCCTTGGTGGACCATGCCCTGGTGGTCGGCGAGGGCCGGCCCTATCTGGCCGCCCTGCTCGTTCTGCGGCCCGATGGCTGGCGGAAACTGGCCAAGGAATGCGGGCTGGACCCGGCCGATCCGTCCTCTCTGGAGGCAGACCGCGTCCTTAAGGCGGTGCTCTCCATCGTCGGCGGACTGCTGCACGCCTTTCCCGCCCATGCCCAGGTGCGCAGGGTGGCCCTGCTGCTTGATGAGTGGAGTATCGCCAACGGCCTGCTCACCCCGACCCTGAAGCTGAAGCGGAC
>JAUWAH010000390.1 GCA_030602145.1 Desulfobulbus sp. | reverse complement strand
CCTCGCCCTGGCCCACGCCTTGGCCGACGACGCCGCCCTGGCCCGCGAACAGGGCGCGGCCCTCGTCTACATGGGGCACGGCAACCCCTTCTTCCCCGCCGGCGGCCTTTACCTCGAATTCGCCGTCCGCATGCGGAGACTCTATCCCGAGGTGCTGACCCTGGTCGGCACGGTGGAGGGCTTTCCCGACTTCGACGAGATCCTCGCCGATCTCCGCCTCCACGGAATCAGACGGGTCATGATCAAGCCGCTGCTCATCGTCGCCGGTGAGCACGCCGGCCGCGACCTGTGCGGCCCCCAGGAGGATTCCTGGCAGTCCCGCCTCCGCGCCGAGGGCTTCGAAGTGACCCCGGTGCTCACCGGCCTGGGCGAACATCCGGCCATAGCCCGCCTGTTCGTCGAGCACGCCGCCCAGGCCGCGGCCGAAGCAGGCCTGGAGTTGCGCTGATGCGCGGCGCGGCCACCGCCTGGATCGTGCCGCTGACCGCGGCGCTCGTCTTCGCCGTTGCCCTGTCGGCCACCCTGGGTTTTCTTGAGGTGTCGATCCCGGACGTCTTCGCCATCCTCGCCGCCAAACTCAGCGGCCAACCCATGCCTGCCGCCATCGACCCGGTGGCCGCCACTGTGGTGGCCGAGGTCCGCATGCCCCGCATTCTGGCCTCGGTCCTGGTCGGCGGCCTGCTCGGGGTGAGCGGCGCGGTCTTCCAGGCCGTCCTGCTCAACCCCCTGGCCGACTCCTACACCCTCGGCATCTCCACCGGCGCCGCCTTTGGCGCCTCCCTGGTGATCGTCCTCCAGATCTTCGGCCTCACCCTACCGCCCGGGGTGACCATCCCGATCTTCGCCTTTGCCGGCGCGATCGGCACCCTGGCGGCGGTGCTCTTCCTGGCCTCCGGCGATCGGCGGCTGTCCTCGACCAGCCTGATCCTGGCCGGGGTGATCGTGGCCGCCATCCTGTCGGCGGCCATCGGTTTTCTCAAATTCCTGGCCGACGAGCAGGTGGGGCTGATCATCTTCTGGCTGATGGGCAGTCTGGCCGGGGCCTCCTGGGCCAGCATCTTCCTGCTGGCGCCCGCTGCCCTGCTGGGCACGCTGACAGCGGTCTTCTACAGCCGCGACCTCAACATCATGGCCACCGGCGATCGAGCCGCCACCTCGCTGGGCGTCAACACGGTGCGGCTGCGGCTCATCCTGCTCGCCGTCTGTTCGCTGATGACCGCGCTGGCGGTGTCGGTGTCGGGCATCATCGGTTTCGTCGGCCTGATCGTGCCGCACATGCTCCGCCACCTGGTCGGCCCGGACAACCGTCTGCTGATCCCGCTGGCCTTTTTCGCCGGCGGCCTGCTGCTGCTCGTCGCCGACACCCTGACCCGGGCGGTGCTGCCGGTGGAGGTGCCCATCGGCGTGCTCACCGCCTTGCTGGGCGGGCCTTTTTTCTGCGTCCTCTTCAAGAAACGGCAACGGGATGGCGTCACCGCGTTCTGAACAGTCCGCCGACCTTCTCTGGTCGCTGACCGGGGTCAGCTTCGGCTATCGCGACACGCCGGTCCTGCGCGATGTCAGCCTGGAGTTGCGAAGCGGCTGCTGCACCGGCATCCTCGGCCCCAACGGCAGTGGAAAAACCACCCTGCTCGATCTGCTGGGTGGTCTGCGCACACCGCAGTCGGGGTCGATCGAGTTCCAGGGCCGCCCGCTGACTGGGTGGCCGAAAAAACAACTGGCCCGGCAGCTAGCCCTGGTGCCCCAGGATTTCATGGTCCGCTTCGGTTTTTCGGTCCGCGACGTGGTGGAGATGGGGCTCCACCCCCATCTGCACCGCTTCGCCACCCCCAGCCTGGCCGATCAGGCCCTGATCGACGAGGTTCTGGCGGCCACCGGCGTCACCCCCCTGGCCGACCGGCCGATCACCAACCTCTCCGGCGGCGAAAAGCAGCGGGTGGCCGTGGCCCGCGCCCTGGCCCAACGACCAACGGTGCTCCTGCTCGACGAGGCCACCTCCAACCTCGACATCCACCACAGCCTGGAGATCCTCCACCTGATCCGCGACCGTTTCACACGTGGGGAAATGGAGGTGGTGGCGGTGATGCACGACCTCAACCTGGCTGCCTGGTTCTGCGACCGGCTGATCTTCCTCAAGGAGGGTCGGGTGGTCTGCCAGGGCCCGACCGAGGCCGTGCTGACCCCGGAAAACATCGGCCTGGTCTACGGTGTCGAAGCCGAGGTCAGGGCCAACCCCTTTACCAACAGCCGGCAGGTGAGTTTCAGGCTGCCGGTGCAGGCAGGGGTTTAGGCTGTTAGACTGTTAGCTAACCACCTAAACCGCTAAACCGCTAAACCGCTAAACCGCTAAACCGCTAAAAAAACTACCATGCGCTTTAAATCGTTGCTGCTCATAATCCCCGGTCTTGTCCTTGTTCTCGCTTCGCTGGCCGACGCCACCTCCATCGTCGACAGCGAGCGGCGCACCCTGGTCTTTTCCCAGCCCTTCAAGCGGATCGTGTCGCTCTATCCGGCCCACACCACCAACCTGCTCGAACTGGGGCTGAAAAAGGAGATCGTCGCCTGCGGGCCCAGCGACAAGCAGTTGCCCCACCTGCCCAGGGTTCAGTTCCAGGACGATCCGGAACGGATCCTGGCCCTCAAGCCGGACCTGGTCCTCATCCGGCCGATGATCAGCCGCGGCTATCCCAACCTGGTGCGGATCCTGGAGAAAAACAACGTCCGGGTGGTCTCCCTCCAGCCCACCGACGCCTCGGAACTGTTCGTCTACTGGCAGACCCTGGGCAAGCTGACCGGCCGGGAGCAGCAGGCCACGGCCATGGTCGAGACCTTCAACAAACGGCTGGCGACCATCACCGCGCCGCTGGCAAAGATTCCTCCGGAAAAACGCAAACGGGTCTACTTCGAGGCCATCCACAGGCAGATGAAACCCTTTGCCCCCACCTCCATCGCCATGTTCGTCCTCGAGTCGGCCGGCGGCATCAACATCGCCGCCGATGCCGACCGGATGCGCGAGACCAACATCGCCGCCAACGGCAAGGAGCGCATCCTCGCCAAAGCCGAGCAGATCGATCTCGACCTCGCCCAGAGCGGCCGGATGAACCCGGTGAGCGTCGACGACCTCGTCAAGGAACCGGGCTTCGGGGTGATCAAGGCAGTGCGCGAGGGCCAGGTCTTCCTGGTGGACGAGGAGATGGTGTCCCGCCCGACCCTGGGGCTGCTGGACGGCATCGGTTTTGTCCGCTCGTTGCTCTACCCCGACTACGG
>JAUWAH010000175.1 GCA_030602145.1 Desulfobulbus sp. | reverse complement strand
GGCCCACCCCCTTTCTCGATAATCGCATTAGGTATTTATTGATAGGCGGCGAACCCTTCGGGCCGCCGTTTTCCCATCATCTCAACAGGAACCAGGCATGAAAAACATCAGAATCGGCATCAAACTGCTCGGCGGCTTTCTGCTCACGGCCCTCATCATCCTGACCGTTGGCCTGTTATCCATCCTCCAGCAGGGGGAACTCAACAAGGCCACTGACCAACTCGGCAATGCCGGCCTTCCCGCCGTGCAGAGCATCCTGGTGGTCAAGAGCGAGGCCGCCTCCATCGCCGCCCTGATGCGGACCCTGCTCACCCCCTATGCCAGCAAGGAGCAGCGCGAGTATTCCCATAACCAACTGCTCGAATCGCGCAAAATCTACGGTACCGCCAGGGAGAAATTCTCCGCCCTGCCGATCATGAACGAGGTCAAGGCCGAGTGGCAGGATTTCACCACCCACATCGGCAAGTGGGCCGGGGCCAACAACCAGGCGGTCGAACTCTCCAAGGAGTTGATCGCCGTGGACATGACCCAGCCCGACATCATGAAGGGCCATGTGGCCGACTTCGAAATCAGTCACAACGCCCTCCTGGCCAAAGTCGGCAGGCTGCTCCTGCTCAACGTTCCCTTCGAGGGCGGCACCGGCGACACCGACTGTTCCCTGGGCAAGTGGATGCAGAACATGGACACCACCAATCCCGAGATGGTGGCCCTGGTCAAGGAAGTCAAACCGGTGCATGCCAAGTTTCATCAGCAGGTGGCCGAGATCAAGACCCTGGCCGCCGGCGGCCAGCATGCCCAGGCCAGGGAGATCTACGAAAAACAGTTGCTGCCGGCCTCGGAACAGGTCTTTGCCCTGGTGGGCAAGATGGGCAAGGTGGCCGACACCGCCAACGAGAAATTCATCCGGATGAACACGCTCTTGCTCCAGGAGGGCGCCACTCACCAGGCCAACACCTTTGCCGCCATCGACAAGATGGTGCAGGCGGTGGAGAAGTCGGCCACCGCCACCGTGAACGACGCCCATGCCATCGCCGCCCGCGGCCGGCTGATCACCATCGTCTGCCTGGTGATCGGCGTCCTCCTGGCCGTGGGTTTCGGCCTGCTGCTCACCCGGCTGATCACCAAGCCGCTGTTCAAGGGGGTCGATCTGGCCAAGGCCATGGCCGACGGCGACCTCACCCGGACCATGGATGTCGACCAGAAGGATGAAATCGGCATTCTCGCCAAATCCCTCAACGACATGGCCGGCAACCTGCGGCGGATGTTCGGCGATATCAACAGCGGCGTCCTGCGGGTCGACGATTCCTCCACCCAATTGGCGGCCATCGCCAACCAGATGTCGGCCGGCGCCTCCTCGACCGCCGACCGGTCCGGCCAGGTGGCCGCGGCCGCCGAGGAGATGAGTGCCAATCAGTCCTCGATCGCCGCCGCCATGGAGCAGGCCTCGGTCAATGTCAACATGGTGGCCTCGGCCACCGAGGAGATGAGCGCCACCATCAATGAAATCGCCGCCAACTCCGGCAAGGCCAAGGAGATCACCACGGTGGCGGTCCAGCAGTCACGCAAGGCATCGGAACGGGTCAACGAGCTGGGCAAGGCGGCCGACGAGATCAACAAGGTCACCGAGGCGATCACCGAGATCTCCGAGCAGACCAATCTGCTGGCGCTCAACGCCACCATCGAGGCCGCCAGGGCGGGCGAGGCCGGCAAGGGGTTTGCCGTTGTCGCCAATGAGATCAAGGATCTGGCCCGCCAGACAGCCGCAGCCACCCTGGATATCAAGAACAAGATCGCCGGCGTGCAGGAGGCCACCGGCGTCACCGTCAAGGAAATCAACGAGATCGGCCAGGTCATCGCCGATGTCGACAAGATCGTCGCCACCATTGCCGCCGCCGTGGAGGAACAGACCGCCACCACCAAGGAGATTTCCCAGAACGTGCAGCAGGCCTCGCAGGGCATTGGCGAGGTCAACGAGAATGTGGCCCAGAGTTCGGCGGTCTCCTCGGAAATCGCCGCCGATATCGCCACGGTAAACAGCAGCGCCAACGAAATGAACCAGGCCAGCAGACAGGTCAAGGTCAGCGCCGAGGAACTTTCCGTCATCGCCGACCGGCTCAAGGAGATGATGGCCAAATTCAAGACCTGATTGCGCAACGGAAGGAAAAAACAGCAACGGCCGCCTCCACCGGAACTCCCGGCGGGGCGGCCGTTGCTGTTTCAGCGGCACAACCGGCTGGAGATCGGATCTCAGCCCTTGAGGAGTTGGCGTACCCTGGCCGCCAGGTCGCCGGTGGAAAACGGCTGTTGGCGAAAGGGCAGATCCCGGCATTCGAGTGGCTGGTCGGCACAGGTGCCCTCGGCATATCCGGACATCAGCAGGCAGGGCAGGTCGGGATTCGAGGCCCGAAGCAGCCCGGCCAGTTCCCGGCCGTTCATCCCCGGCATGACCACATCGGTCAGCAGCAGGTCGATCCCGCCGCCATGGGCGCGGGCCAAACGGACAGCCTCGACGGGATCCCTGGTGGCCAGCACCCTGTATCCCAACTCCGACAGCAGGGTGGCGGTGAAGGAAAGAATAGCCTCCTCATCCTCGACGATCAGGACGGTTTCCCCGCTGCCCCGCAGGACGGGCAGAGCGACCACCGGCGCCTCCGCCTCCAGGGGTCGGGCGTGGCGGGGCAGATAGATCGTGAACACCGCCCCCTGCCCCGGATGGCTGTGCAGCTCGATGAAGCCGTTGTTCTGCCGGACGATGCCGTAGACCGTTGCCAGGCCAAGTCCGGTACCCAACCCTTGCTCCTTGGTGGTGTAAAAGGGCTCAAAAACCCGTTCGGCCACTTCAGGTTCGATGCCGCAGCCGTTATCGCTGACCTTCAGCCATGCATATTCCCCGGCCACGGCACCGGGGAACCGGGCGCACGAGGCCCGGTCCAGAACCGTGTTGCCGGTCTCGATGACGATTTGGCCACCGCCGGCAACGGCGTCCCGGGCATTGACGCAGAGATTGGCCAGGATCTGGTCGATCTGGGATGGATCGATGAGCACCGGCCACAGGTCCGCATTGGGTCGCCACACCAGGTCGATATCCTCGCCGATGAGCCGCCGCAGCATCTTGAGGATGGCGCCGATGGTGGCGTTGAGATCGACGATTCTGGGGGCGGCGGTCTGTTTGCGGGCAAACCCCAGCAGTTGCCGGCTGATGGTGGCGGATCGCTGGGCGGCATCGATGATCTGGGCCAGATGCTCCTGCACCGGCGAGTCCGGGGGCGTCTTGGCGAGCGCTATCTGCGCGTAGCCAAGGATGACGCTGAGCATGTTGTTGTAATCGTGGGCCACCCCACCGGCCAGGCGGCCGATCGACTCCATCTTCTGAGCCTGATGGAGTTGCGCTTCCAACTCCCTTCTCTGCTCCTCGGCCCGCATCCGATCGGTCACGTCCCTGATCAGGCTGATGAATCCGGTCCGCTGGCCGGTATCGTCATGGAGTTGAAAGACGTTGACCTCGCCGGGAAAGAGGGAACCGTCCTTTTTCCTGAACCGCACCAGGTGCAGAAAGCCGGGATCGTTGCGATGATTGAGCAGGGCCTCGTCGAACCGTCGAAACTCCTCCCCGGTGGCATAGAGCAGGTCGGAGGTTTTTGAGATCATCTCGTCCCGCCCGTACCCGAACAGATCGGAAAACGCCGGATTGCAGTCGGTCACGATTCTGTCGGTATCGAAGACCAGGATGGCATCGCGGATCGAGGTATACAGGGATCGATACTTCTGCTCGTTCTGGCGGAGGGTCTCCTCGGTCTTCTGCCGCGCCGCCATCTCATTTTCCACCTGGAGCATCTTCTGCTCCAGCTTGCGCACCAGTCGTTCGTTATAGAGTTTGAGGACCTCCTCGTCCTCGGCCGACTCCGACGGTACGGCAAGTCGGTCCCCCTTGGCCTGCGCCAGCACCTCGGCGATGATCGCAATCAGTTCATCCGGCTCGCAGGGTTTCTGCACGAACCGGTCCGCTCCTATGGTCAGGGCAAAGGCCTCGTCCTGGGGGCCGGTATAGGTGGCGGTGTAGACGATGAAGGGCAGGCGGCGAAGCTGCTCGTCAGCCCGGATGGTCCGGCAGAGGGCAAAACCGTCCATCACAGGCATGAGGATATCGCTGAGGACCAGATCAAAGGGTTCGGCACGGAGCAACTCGAGGGCCTCGGCGCCGTCACCCGCCGACCGGACCTCATAGCCATGGCCTTGCAGCAGCACCTCGATCAGGTAACGGTTTTCCGGTTTGTCGTCGACATTGAGAATGCGCATCTTAGCCCTCCAGGTGGCCTCCGGGGAGATAGCTTTCGATCTCGGCGACAAAGGTTTCCGGGTTGATCGGTTTTTCTATGTAGCCGGTGGCCCCGGCAGCCAGGATGCGCTCCCGGTCGCCGACCATGGCATAGGAGGTCACGGCAATGATCGGCACCCGGGCCAGGGGTTGGTGCCGTTTGAGTTCGGCGGCCACGTCATACCCGTTCATCCCCGGCAGTTGAATGTCCAGGAGGATGGCCAGCGGCCGGCATTGCAGGGCCGCCTCCACCCCGGTGCGACCGTCCTCGGCTCCGATGACGGTAAATCCTTTTGTTTCGAGCAGAAAACGCATCAGGTACAAATTCTGCTCATTGTCCTCAATGATCAACAGTGGACCGTTCATGCCGTTTCTCCTTGCTGCCTTGGCAGGCGAACCGTGAAGGTGGTCCCCTGCCCCCATGTGCTTGCCACCTCGATGGCGCCATCCATCAGGTCGAGCAGTTTCCGGCAGATGGACAGCCCCAGGCCGGTCCCCTCGTGCCGGCGCGCCAGACCGGTATCCACCTGATGGAAAGGCTGGAAGATCCGCTCCTGCTCCTCGGCCGGGATGCCCATGCCGGTGTCGGCGACCATGAGGCGATAGTGGTCGTGCTCAAGCCGGCAGGTCAGGGTGACGCTCCCCTGTTCGGTGAATTTAATGGCGTTGTTGAGCAGGTTGAGGAGGATCTGCTCCAGGCGGCGCTGGTCGGTGACGATGGTGCCGACCCCGTCGCCGATGTCGGTGTGCAACGCCAACCCCTTCTTTGCCGCCAGCGGCGCGACCAGCCGGATCACCTTGTCGATGCTGGCGGGCAGGGGGAAGATCGTTGGGGCCAGATCAAATTGGCCGGCCTCGATCTTGGAGATGTCGAGCACATCGTTGATCAGTGCCAGCAGGTGCCGGGAACTGTTCTGCACCATGCTCATCTGCTTGTGCTGTTCTTCGTTGAGCGGTCCGGCCAGTCCCTGGAGCATGATGCCGGTGAAACCGATGATCGAATTGAGCGGCGTGCGCAGTTCGTGGGACATGGTGGCCAGGAAGGCCGACTTGATCCGGTCGGCGGCCTGGGCCTGTTCCATGGCCCGGCGCAGGGCTTCCGCCGCCTCCCGCTCCTCGGTGACATCCTCGATGATGCCCACCGCCCCGGCGAGCGGCTCGTCCGGGTCAACGGCCCGCAGACTGAGCCGGGCCCAAAAGAGGGTACCATCCTTGCGGGCGATCTGCTGCGAACGGGTGTGGGTCTCGCCCCTGGCCAACTGGGCATAGACCTGGAGACCGGCGCTGATATAGGTCTGTTCGTCCGGGTACCAGGCCCTGGTCGACATGCCGATCAACTCACCGGGACCATAGCCGGTGAGTTCCTCCATCTTCCGGTTGCAGCGGGCGATGGTCCGGTCCTTCAGAACGATGATGCCCACGCCGGCCGACTCAAAAATCGACCGCTGCTCCCTGTTGACGGCGGCGAGTTCGGCGGTCCGCTCCCGGATGCGTGCTTCCATCTCCCCGTTGACCCGCC
>JAUWAH010000169.1 GCA_030602145.1 Desulfobulbus sp. | reverse complement strand
GGCCCAGCGGGTGATGGAACGGCACAAGAACACGGTCAACCCCGATAAACTGGTCGACCAGGACTTCAACAACGTTGACGAGACCGGTGACCCCGGCGGGCCATACACGGTGCGGGTGCGGGTTCGAAACCTTCCGGGTGGCATTAGCGCTGAAAACGGCCAGTTGATCAGTGTGACCGTGATCAAGAACGGTGGAGTCGGCGGGCATCCGCTGACCATACGCAGCATGACCCGGGGGCATGGTATATGAAAACTGAAAACCATCATGGCAATACAGCCGGGTTTACCCTGACCGAGGTGCTGGTCTCCCTAGCCATTGTCAGTATCCTGATCGCTGCCTTGGGCGGGGTGTTTGAGCGGTCCAGCAAGCTGTACACCACCCAGAACGCCGCCGCGGCCCTGCAGCAGGAGGTGCGCGCCGCCCTGGACGTGATCGCCTCCGAGGTGCGCATGGCTGCCTATGATCCGAGAAAGACCGGTAAATTTGAAATCAAGAGAGCTGGGGGAACGGAATTTCGTTTCCTGTCCGATCTGGATGGTGATGGCAAAATTGGCCAGCCGACAATGAATAGACCCTATAACGCCGATAACGAATGCGAGGCCCGCTCGATCCGCTATTCCATGGGAACCGATTCGATCCTGATCAGGTGCGGCGATGGCACGCCCTACGTCAAGGACGGCGAGAGCTTGATCGGTGGAACCGATAATCTCCGGGTGACTGCCCTGGACTTCAGCTATCGGGACAAACACAACAATTCCACCACGCTCGTCAAGGAGATCCGCAGTGCCGTCATCTCCATCAGGGCCCAAGCCCCCGCCGGTCGGGCCGGCTGGATCGAGCGCACCTATTCCACCATCGTCGATATCCGCAACACCGGGCCCAATGCCCATTAAACCAACGAGGAAACAATGAGCGCAACCACACAGCGCGTCTGCCAACCGTCAGCTTCGGCCAACAATGAACAGGGGTTTGTCCTGGTCATGGCCCTGATGATCCTGGTGGTACTGTCGATCATGGGGACCGCGGCGATGACCGTGCGCAACACCGAGGTAATGATCGCCACCAATACCGAGATCATCCAGCACAACTTTTATGCCCTGGAGGCGGTGACCCTGGAGGGGACGGCGGTCATCGAGGAGACGGATGATGCCACTCTCCTCAACTACAATAACCCCGCTTGGGTCATTCCCGCTGATCTGACGTGGTTGCAAAGGAACGACCCCGACCTGCCGCCGGTTATCGATTTAAGTGAAAGTGGCACCTGGTCTGGACCCCAGATTAGCCCCCAGGTGACCAGTCTTGATTTACCGGAGCCGGCCGACCCGACCGATCCGAATAGATTCAGCATTGTGCCGCCAGGGTACGCCAATCCGCCCGACCGCATCCAGTACGCGGCTGTTCAGGGCAATCTCAACTCCGATAATAATGAATATGACATCTGTGCCGGCTCCGACCTCTCCGATATCACCAAGCAGGAGAAATGCTACAGCGTTTTTGGCATGTACGATGTCAATTCCGGCGGCGGCAAGGCGTACAGCGGTCGCCGGATGCTGATGGTCGGCTACAAGAAGACGGTTTACACCAACAACTGATGGTTGTCGGTTCCGAAAAGGAGTGCTCCATGAAATCATCGTTCACCGGGATACAAGCCATGAAGAACACCCTGCGCACGCTGCTGTTGATCACGGCCCTTTGGTTCGGCATGACCGGACAGGCCCTGGCGCACAATTACACCATCATATCCACTGCACCCTCAGCGACCGAAGGTGATCCGCTGACCTTTTCGGTCACAGTACAAGATGCGGGTAATCCAGCTTTGGGCGTTAGGGACGGAGACATCGTTGAGGTTCACTACACCGTCAGCTCCGGGACTGCCACTCTTGGTACTGATTTCACCGTCACCCCGGCAACCGGTACCCTGACCTTCAATAGTGGTTCGCCAGGTCCCCTGACCTTCGTCGTGACCACCAGCAACGATTCCACGGTGGAAGCCGACGAGACCGTCAAGGTCGATTTCACCGTCACTCCAAGCAATGATGGTAGTGGTGCCCCTGGAAACACCACCTGCACCACCAACTGGGATAGCACAACCACCACCGTCTTAGGTACCATCATTGACAACGATTACAGCCTAGCCTCATTCACCGCATCTCCCAATCCGGTTGCAGAGGGCAGCATTGTAACCCTGACCGCCACCTTGAACCAAGCTGTTCGCCTCGGCCAGACGGTAACTTTCTCCACCAGCACAATACCCGGTACCGCGGACGGCGGCGATTATGGTGCCCCATCCGAAAGCCCTCTCCAGTTTACTGCAGGCGAGCAAACGAAATCCTTTACCGTACTCATCAATGCTGACGGTGTGATCGAACCTGTGGAAGATTTCCAGGTACGACTCGAGCCCACCAGCGGCAACGTTTATCCCGCGACCGCCTCGGATGTGATGGTCACCATCGAGGCAACGGATAAATACACCATCTCTTTGGGCAACCCTTCGATGGTTGAGCCGACCGGCGCAGCCGCGACGATGAGTTTCACCCCGTCCATCACTCCCATTCCGCAGGCGGGGGATGTCGGCAAAAGCATCAACTGGACCACCAACAACGGATCAGCCGGTGCTGGCAGCGACTATGTGGCAGCAACCGGCACATTGACCCTCACTGCCGGCGGGGTAAGCGGCACCGTCAATGTGACCATCAATCCCGATGCCATCGACGAAGGCAGCGAAACCTTTACCATCCAGCCGGCTTCCGGCGGCACGCTGCCACTGTCCATGGTCCAGTTTGACGACAATATTGGCACAATCACGGACAACGACATCCGTATCCGCCCGACCTGGAATATTCACGGCAACCTGACTCTGCAAAGACCATCGGGTAGCACTATTGCTATCACGAGTGGAACGATAGTGACCATACCTGACGTGGTTATACCCGACGGTCAGGGGGCGGAGTTCACCGTGCAGGCTGATTACCGCATCCAGCGGGTGACCATCAATAGTGTGGTTTCCTATCAGTACGGTGCAGGCAATGTTCCTCCCGCTTATGTCACCAGCACGACGGACCCCGACGGCAAACTGCACACCTACACCTTTACTACAAACACAGACGCCACCTCGACGAACGTCCATACCATCGCGGTTTTGTTCGACCACCAGATCGAGATGACCGCCAACGGCAACGGCACGGTTGCCCACACCACTCCCGTTGGGCAGTCGGTCAATAACGGGGGGCCGGTGGCGGTGATTGCCGATCACGGCCAAGGTGAAACATTTCGGTTCACCCCGGATAGTGCCGCCACCTGTGTGACCGACGTGCGGGTCGACGGCAACCCTGTAGGCGCCTTTAGCGGCTCCACCAATTATTTCAGCGGCAACACGTACACCATTAGCAACGTCACCACCAACCGGACCATCGCCGCCACCTTCGGTACGGCAACGGTAACCGTGCTGCTCGGCGCCGATGACGGCGCCACCGGCACCACTGACGACCTGTACGTGCAGAGCCATAGCAGCGGCTGGCGTGCCTATGTGACCGGATCGGACTACAGTACGAGCGCGATCACCCCGTTTAAAGAGGGCACCCATGGCCAGACCTTTTCTGTTCCCGGCGATACCGGAGGCTGCAACGCCCGCTACATCGTCATCGAATTTCTGGCCATGGACGGCTGGCAAACCCCCAACCGCATCAACCTCGACCTGAACACCAACTTTGTCAATCAACAGGTCACCGGCCTGTACGACAAGAATTCCCATGTGCTGACCATCGTTTCCCCCAACGGCGTTGTCACCAGGAACCCCGAAGGGGAAGCAACCATCGGTGACCAGCGGTATCTCTACCCGCAGGGGACGGTGGTCACCCTGAGCGCGGCCGGCAATGCGGGCTGGTATTTTTCCCTGTGGAAAGGGGATATCGGTGGCGCCACCGCCACCAGCGATACGATCACCGTCACCATGGACCGGGATCGAACCGTGGAGGCGGTGTTCATCCAGCCCTGCCAGGATGCCGATGGCGACGGGTTTACTGCACCGGGAGATGGAACCTGCGCTGCCAGTGCGCAGACCGATTGCGACGATACCAACAAGCTGATTTATCCCGGTGCGACTGAAATCTGCGGCGACGGCATCGACCAGGATTGCAACGGTAGCGACCTGGCCTGCGGCCCGATGGATCAGGATAACGACAGCGACGGCTACACCCCACGGCAGGGCGACTGCAACGACGCCAACGCCAACGTCCGTCCCGGTTCCTATGACGACCCCAACACCGCCGCCGACGAGGATTGCTACGACGACGCCAAGATCAAAGGGTCTGAGGTCACCTGTGTCGATGCCTCCGATGTGCCGGCCAATGCCGCCATCAAGCCGGCACCACCGCTGATCACCTACCTGATCGACGACTCGGGCAGCATGGACTGGGAAATCATGACCAGCGAGACAAACGGTCGCTTCAGCGGTGCCGGATATGTTTTCATTTATGATTTAAGCCAGAAAACCTACTCGAATTCCGATTACCCGCCGCTGAGCGCGACCCAGCGCCGTATGTGGCGCAGTCAGTGGCATGGCTACAACCGGCTGTATTTCAATCCGAATTCGGCCTACACGCCCTGGCCGAAATGGGAGGCGGTCAGCGGGATCACCGTCCGGGCCAATGAGAGAACCTACAACCCCACAGTGACAGGGGCCGTCTTTCCGGCCACGGCCTATCCGGCCGGCTACACCCACGCCGACATGGACTTCCCGCGGCTCAACTCTTACGACGACCATACCACGAGAAGCTCCATGTACCACCCCGGCGGATCCGGGACAATCCATGATCTGGCATTGAATGCCGAATTTGTGCAGGTTCAGGCAGCCGGTCAGCAGGTTATCGTCACCAGGGATGGGCTCAGCACCGGCAGCAGTACGTATGCCGACGCTGTCGGTTTGGCGGTCGAGGGCAATCTGGAACCTTCGGTGGGCAGTTTTTCCACTTCTGTGCCGGCTGCGGGGCGGCCCCTCTATATCTTTGACAACTCAGCCGGCTCAACAGTCTATCGCCGAAATGGCAGTACCTACCCCTCAGGCTCGACGATTTATTCTGAGATTGGCACCTGGTATGATTCCGGTGGAAATTACAGATATGAATGGCTGGATAACGATCGCTACACCGATGCTGCCAACCGCTCGGCACGATGGCGGCTGAATGTGGAGACCGGGGGCAACTACCATGTGTACGCCTGGATCGATGAGTTCAGCGACAGGGATTCCAATGCGCTCTATACGGTATTCTACACCGAGGGTGGAGTGCTCAAGTCCCGTGAGTTTCGCGGCAACCAAAGTAAGCCCAACACTTCCGGTTCGCCGACCACCGGCGCGAAATGGATCAGAATCACTGACACTGCCCTGCCGTTTGTGACCCAAACCGGTCCTTCAATGATCAGCGTCCCCAACGCCCATTATTATACCAATGACAACCTGGGGAATACCTACCTGGCCATCATTCGAGGCGCCGGTTACACGGTGGGGAGTTACACCCTCGAATACTATCTCTTCAACGACGTCAATGGCAATAATACTGTCGACGACGGTGAACTTATTCAGAAATTTGGAACCGACATTCCCACCAGCGTCATTCCCAAACGTAAGGACGCTCTGGGCAATGATATCACCATCCCTGCACAACTCGCCTACATGGTCCGTCAGGATTTTGCCAACTGGTTTTCCTTTTACCGCAAGCGAATCCTGACCACCAAGGCGGCCATCGGCCTGAGCGTAGAGGGAATGAGGGGGGTGGAGTTGGGGCTGCACACCATCAACCGCAGCGCTTCCAGGCCCCTGGCCCTGATGGAAACCGCCGATGGCGCCGCTAAAACCAGTTATTTGTCCACCATATACAATCTGCGGGCCGATGGCAGTACACCGTTGCGG
>JAUWAH010000126.1 GCA_030602145.1 Desulfobulbus sp. | reverse complement strand
AGCAGGCGTCCGTCCGGTACGAAGCCACGACCATCGAGCCCAAACTCCGCGATCCGGAAGGACCGCAAAAGGCCTTCCACTACCTGGAAGCCCTTGGTGGTACGGCCAACATCATCAAGGTGGAGGCCGCGGCGCAGACCCGTCTCCGGGTGGTGGTCAAGGCAGGGGAAAAAGTTTCGCCAACCGATCTGCAAGCAGCCGGGGTGGCGGGCCATGTCTTCATCGACCCCACCACCCTTCATCTGATTGTCGGCTTGAACGCGGACCAGTACGCCGCTGAAATGCGGGCACAAGTGGCCTCAATGACATGAACGGGACAACCTGCCCACCACAAACACAGGACGAACCGTTGCCCGTCGAAAAGTGGCGGCGGGTTTGGCGCCAAGAACTCCACGCTGCTTGGAACGAAAAAATTGGCAAGGAGCGCCATTGAGCCCGATGGCGCTTGCATGAACTTTTTTCCCGAAAACTCTGGATAACTGCGCAAACAAGCTGTATACAATCGCACGAAATAACAAGAAACAGCCCAGGAATACACGCTGTTTACCGACCCGGCAACACCGGTTCAAAGCCGGTTGGAGGCGCCAGATACAAACAGCGTGTTCGCTTGCCACAGCGGACACGCTGTTTCTTTTTCCCCTGATGGTGCCTTGCGCTCGCAGGTCTTTGTGCCGCAATCATTCCTCCTCGGACCGGAGCACCCCCATCCTCTTCGCCACCTCGGAGCACCACGATGTTTGTCCCCGTTGCAGCCGTTGTTGTCGGCCTGATCCTGCTCGTCTGGAGTGCCGACCGATTCGTCGAGGGGTCGGCCTCGATTGCCCGCCACCTGGGCATGTCGCCCCTGCTGATCGGCATGCTGGTCGTCGGCTTCGGCACCTCGGCCCCGGAAATGTTCGTCTCCGCCCTCTCCTCGATGCAGGGTAATCCCGGCATCGCCCTGGGCAATGCCTACGGATCGAACATTACCAATATCGCCCTCATCCTCGGCCTGACCGCCCTGATCAGCCCCATCGCCGTTCATTCACGCGTGCTGCGCCAGGAACTGCCGATTTTGAGCGTTGTGACCGGCCTGGCGGTTGTCCAAATCTGGGACAAGGATCTGTCGCGGGCCGACGCCCTGATCCTGCTTGGCGTGTTTACCGGTCTGATGGCCTGGAGCATCCGCCAGGGCACTCGCCAGCGCAACGATGCCCTGGGCGTCGAAATGGACAGCGAATTGGCTGCCCAACACATGCCCCTTGCCCGGGCTGTGGTCTGGCTGGTGATCGGCTTGCTCCTCTTGGTGGCGAGTTCCCGCCTGCTGGTCTGGGGCTCGGTGGTCATTGCCCGTCACCTCGGGGTCGACGACCTGATCATCGGCCTGACCATCGTCGCCGTCGGCACCTCCCTGCCGGAACTGGCCTCCTCGCTCATCGCCGTCCGCCGCCGCGAACACGACATCGCCCTGGGCAACGTGCTCGGCTCCAACCTCTTCAACACCCTCGCCGTGGTCGGGATCGCCGGGACAATCCATCCGCTGGCTGTGCCACCGGAGATCCTCACCCGCGACATGGCGGTCATGACCGGCCTGACCCTGCTGCTCTTCCTGTTCGGATTCGGTTTCCGCGGCCCGGGCCTTGGCCGGATCAACCGGTTCGAAGGGGCCATCCTGCTGGCCGTCTACATCGGCTATACCGTGTATCTTATTTCAAACATCGTCAAACAGAGCGCCTGAAAGGCCGAAAACGAAACCGTTCGCCCTCAGTCCACCATCCGCTCCCGGGACCAGTCGTTGTGCTCGAACTCGCTGTGATCGGGCTTGGGCGGCTTGATCTCGGCCATGCGCTGCCGCAGCCAGACCTGCACCTTGGGAAACTCGGCGACGAATTCGGCCAGGGCCTGCCCCCGGTGGCTGACCCGGCTTTTCTCCGCCATGGGCACCTCGGCAAAGGTCCTGCCGAAGGGCGGATAGAAAAAGACCGGATCGTAGCCGAATCCCGATTCGCCCCGCCGCTCGGTGGTGATCTCGCCGTCACAGCGGGCCTCCCAGGTCAGGGCCGGGCCGGCCGGCGTGGCCAGGGACAGGACGCAGACGAAGTGGGCGGCCCTGTTGGTCACGCCGGCCATCTCGCCCAGCAACTTCTCGCAGTTGTCCCAATCGGTGGCGCCGGGGCCGGCATAGCGGGCCGAATAGACCCCCGGTCGACCGTCGAGGGCATCGACCACCAGGCCGGAATCATCGGCCAGACAGGGCACTCCCAGCACCTTGGCATAGTGGAGGGCCTTTTTGTAGGCATTGTCGTCGAAGCTGTCGCCATCCTCCACCGGTTCCGGCATGGGGCCAAAGTCGGCCAGCGACTTGACCTCGACCGGAAAGTCCTTGAGCAGTTCCTTGATTTCCTTCAACTTGTTCTTGTTGCTGGTCGCCAGCACCAGGATATTGTCCATGGGGTCCTCCATCTGCATCCGGCCTTTTCGGCCCGGACGGATATGTGAATGAAAAGGGGCCGACACCGGACGCCGTCGGGCGGCGATCCTGCCGGCATGGGCGGATTATAGGGGGCGTCTGCGCAGCTTCCTGTCGTAGCGCTCCTGCTCGCTGTAGAGGCAGCCGCAGTAGGGCTGCCGGTAAAGTCCCATGCGGATCGACTCGTCGATGCCCTCCTGCCAGCCCGGACGGAAGTCCTCGTAATACCACCCGAGGCCATGCTCGACCGCCAACCGCTCGCCCAGTTCGATGAGCCGGGGATGATTCTGGTATTTCGAGTAGAGCAGGGTCGTGGAAAAGGCGTCGTAGCAGCCAGTTGCGGCCGCGGCCGCGGTGTGCTCCAGCCGCATGGCATAGCAGCGCTCGCACCGCTGGTCCTCATGGAAAACAACCCGGCGCAGGTACTCGGTCAGGCCGTAGCGATCGTCGATCTCCATCGGGCAGCCGGTCAGCTCTGCGAATCGGCGGACACCATCGAGGCGGCGGCGAAACTCCTGAAACGGATGGATGTTGGGGTTGTGGAAAAATCCGGTCACCGCATGCCCCTGCTCCCGCAGCCGTCGCAGCGGGTACACCGCGCAGGGACCGCAACAGACATGAAGCAGAATCCGCATCACTTGACCTTGTACTGCTTGGGATCAATGCCGTAGCAGTGAATCTTGTAGTTGATGATCCGCAGGCTGGTTTCCAGACTCTTGGCCGCCTTGGTCTGGTTGCCGTTGTTTGTTTTCAGGGCCTCGATGATCAGTTCGCGCTCGAAATGTTCCACCGCCGCGGCCAGGGACAGCGGTTTGTCGGAGTGGACGCTGTCGGCGCTTTGCAGGGACGGCGGCAGGTGGATCGACTTGATCGCCGGTCCGTCACAGATCAACACCGCCCGTTCCATGCAGTTTTGCAGTTCGCGGACATTGCCCGGCCAATGGTACTGGACCAGGAGGTCGATGGCCGGGGTCGTGATCCGACTGATTTCCTTGTGGTTTTCCTTGGCGTACTTGTCGAGGAAATACTCGGCCAAGAGCAGGATGTCGGTACGTCGTTCACGCAGCGGCGGCAGATAAATGGGAAAGACGTTGAGTCGGTAATAGAGGTCCTCGCGGAAATGCATCTCCCGAACGGCCGATTCCAGATCGCGGTTGGTGGCGGCCACCAGACGGATATCCGCCTTGATCGGTTTGGTCGAGCCGAGCCGCTGGAAGGTCCGCTCCTGGATGACATTGAGCAGTTTAACCTGAACCGCGGCGCTGATTTCGCCGATCTCGTCAAGGAACAGGGTCCCACCCTCGGCCAGCTCGAATCGGCCCCGCTTGGTTTCGGTGGCGCCGGTGAAGGCCCCCTTTTCGTGGCCGAAGAGTTCGCTTTCCAGGAGGGTTTCCGGCAGGGCCGAGCAGTTGACCACCACGAAGGGTCCGCCCGTGCGGCTGGAATTGTAGTGCAGGGCCTTGGCCACCAGGGTCTTGCCGGTGCCCGACTCGCCCCGCAGGAGAACCGTGGCGTTGGAGTCGGCAACCCGGTGCACCATGTCGAACACCTCCTGCATCCGCGAAGAATTGCCGATAATCTCCTCAATCCGGTTCTTGGCCGACAACTCACGCCGCAACTTCGAGTTCTCGATGCGCAGGGCCTCCTTCTCCTGGCTGACCCGCTGGATACGCTGCACCGTCTCGGCGATCAAGCCGCTGACCACGGTGAGAAAACGGAGATCATTCTCCGACTGGACCCCGAATCCCTCCTTGTACATTCGGTCGATGGACAGGGCGCCGATGGTCTGCTGGGCCGCCATGATCGGTACGCAAAGAAAGGAACTCTTCTTCTTGCGCTCGTCGCCCCTGGTCCTGGTCCGATTGAGAAACAGCGGTTCGTCGCCGATCTGTGGCACGATGATCGGCTGGCCGGTGGCCACCACCTTGCCGGTAATCCCCTCACCCAGCTTGTAGCGGCCCCGTCGTTTGGCTTCGGCGGTGATGCCGTGGGCGACTTCGATCTCCAGTTCGGAGGTGGTCGGATTGATGATGGTGACGGTGCCGTTGTCCATGTCCTTACGCTCGGCCAGGGATGTGACAATCTTCTCCAGACATTCCTGCAGGCTGGTGGCCGAGGCCAGGTGCCGGGTGATTTCGTAGAGGCAGGTCAGGTCGATGAACGCCTGGTCCTGGCTGTCGGCGAGGGCGGTATTGTGTGCTTTCATGGAGAGCAAGAGGAAGATTGACAGTAATCCTTCGAAATGGTATGTACTTGCCGCTATGGAGGGATGGCCGAGTGGTTTAAGGCGGCGGTCTTGAAAACCGTTGTGTGCAAGCACCGTGGGTTCGAATCCTACTCCCTCCGCCAGCAAACCGTAAACCGACATTGGAGAGATGACCGAGTAGGCCGATGGTGCTCGCCTGCTAAGCGAGTGTGGGGGTTAAACTCCACCGAGGGTTCGAATCCCTCTCTCTCCGCCATATATCAAAAGGCTGGTTGGGTCACCAACCAGCCTTTTGTTTTCCGCGCTCAGGCGACAGGGGCGGCTGCCGAAGCATCCGATGGCGGCTGGGTCGCCGCCGCCCTGCCCTCCTCCAATTTGACAACTTTGTAGCACATTTAGTGGCCCTTTGCCACCCCAACCTTCTCCAAATTGTAAGATTTTCTCTGTCCATCTTGCATTTGTGTCAACGCTGCCACGCAAATCCCTTATTCTTCCCTCCTTCTGGGAATGTTCGGACGGGGTTCGCCGCGACCTGCTCACTCCCCGGCCAGCAGGTCGTGCCAGTCGGCGAGATAATAAAAAGGGAAATGTGGCCAGGACACGGTGAGACCCCGCCCCTTGCCCCAGGCGCGTCCCTGGTTGCGGCCGGAAAAAATGCGATCGCGGCTGGTGATGACCGGCCGATTGTAGATGTCGCGGCCGGGACCGAATTGGACGAAGGCATCGCGAAAGGCCGCCATCTCCTCACGCAACTCAGGCAGGGGCCGGCTTGGCCGGTGTGCCAGGAACCGGGCGAGGTGGTTTTCCTCATCGAACATGTTGCGGCAAAATCCGTCCAGGACCTCCTGGCTGAAGTGGTCGACCATCTCGCCGTAGCTGGCCGACGGAATGCCGCAGCGGTCGTCCACGGGGGTCAGGGTCCCGCCGACCGCGACCGCCTCGGTAAAGAGATGGCCCTGATCGGCCAGGAGATGGCCGGCCACCCAGACCCCCATCGACCAGGCGACCAGATGGAGCCGCTCGTAGCCGACGAAGGCGGCGACATCGACCGGGGCCAGGTGCCGATACTCGAAGAACATGCACAGGTCGTGGCCGACGGCGGGCAGATCGCAAAACGGGGCGGGATCCATGCCCCAGCCACTGAAGAAAAGAATACATTCGCGCCGGTTGCGGCGATGGAGCCAGACGGTCTGCATGGGCTCAGCGCACAGCCTCGCCGATGATGGCGGCCAGCGGCGCCAACTGCTGCCAGTCCATGGCCGCGTTCAAGGACAGCCGCAGGCGCGAGGTGCCGGCCGGCACCGTGGGCGGCCGGACCGCCTTGACCCAGTAACCGGCTCCGCAGATGCGTTCGGCGGCGGTCACCGTCCTGGCGGCATCGCCAATCAGCACCGGGACGATATTGCTGCTGCCGTGGGTCCGGAGCCCTGCTTCCCGCAGGCTGTGGCGAAACCGCTCCGCCAGTGCCGCCACCCCGGTCCGCTGCGCCCGCATCCGGGGGATGCGCTGGAGGACGAAGCAGAGCCAGTGCACCGAAACCGGCGGCAGGCCGGTGGAGAAGATCTGCGAGCGGGCCGTGTTGAGCAGCACATCGATCAACAGCCGCGAGCCGACCACGAAGGCCCCCTGCCCGCCCCAGGCCTTGCCGAAGGTGCCGGTCAGGATCTCGATCCGGCCCTGCACCCCCTGCTCCTCGGCCAGGCCGCAGCCGCTGTCGCCACGGATGCCGACCCCGTGCGCCTCGTCGACATAGAGCACCCCATCGAACCGCTCCTTGATCCGGACCAGTTCCGCCAGATCGGCGCTGTCGCCATCCATGCTGAAGATCGACTCGGTGACGATGAACACCTGACGATAGCGGTGCCGATCCTTTGCCAGGATCCGTTCGATGGCCTGGTAGTCGAGGTGGGGATAGCGGACCACCTTGGCCAGCGACAACCGCATGCCGTCGATCAGGCTGGCATGGCAAAGCTTGTCGGCCAGGATCAGGTCCTGTTTGCCGGCCAGGGCCGGCAGGATGCCGATGTTGAGATGGTAGCCGGAATTGAAGACCAGGGCGGCATCGGTCCCGTACAGGGTTGCCAGCCCCTCCTCCAGATGGGAGTAGGGGCGACTGTTGCCGGTCATCAGCCGCGAGCCGGTGCTGCCCAGGCCGAACTCCTCGAGAAGGCAGTCCTCGGTGCACCGGCGGTAAAAGTCGGCGAGCAGTTCCCGGTTGGCGGCCAGCCCCAGGTAATCGTTGCCGGCCAAGTTGAGATAGGTGCGACCGTCGATCTCGATGCGGCCCTGGTCGAGGTGGGACACCTGCACCAGCGAG